>JABSSR010000117.1 GCA_013213965.1 Verrucomicrobiales bacterium
CACCTGATTCACCTGAGGAACGGCCGGATCATGAATTGGAACTTCAAAATTTGGACCTGAGTTCTCTTGGAATAAAGAATTGACTCTGCCTGGAGTTCCACCACCGTTAGGATCTTCGATTGGAAGAATGTCCGTGCGAGGAAGGCGATTAAAGTAGAGTCTGGAATTAAGCTGATTGGATCCGGAAATCCAACGAGCACGAAAACTTATTCTGTATTCTTTTGAGGAACTGATGTTCGCGAAACTATTTCCTGATTTTAGAGTCGTCTCCGCACAATTGTGCATGTGTTCCGTTGGCCCTGAAGCCCTCAGATGCATTACTTTATTACCAGGAGAATCAGGATCCTCAATTATTTCAAAATGTCGCTGAGTGCCACGCATCCTCCAAGAACTAGCTGAACCAGAACTAAAGTCCCCATTCTGAACGAGTTCCTTAGCAGATCCGGTTCCAGGACTCTCAATGACACTAATGTCATCAATTAGAATCTCTCCCTCATCAAGTAATCCAAAAATAAATTCATGATATCCCTGAGGATCGGACCTGCCATTTACTGCACGTCCTGTCCTCACAAAGTTTTTCCATTTTCCACGTGCAAGCTCATTACTAGCTGACCAAGATTCAGGCGTTGCGTTATCAGAGTAGGCGTTCCTTAACTCTAAACTCGAACCTCCTCCGTCCGCTTTGCTCGGCCAGCGCCCTCCATCAAAATAATGCAACTCGTCGGCTGGGTTTCCATTCGAATCGATAATTTTTATCCGTTCTCCGGATCTTGATAAACGGCCCTTAATTCCACTCAAGATCCTAATTTCAGGATGATTATTCCTCAGCTCATCAGCATTCTCAGATAATACAATAAATTCTCCAGGCCCAATAATCATGTCTTTGGGAAAGTTAAACTCAAATCCATCATCAAAGCTCCAACCTGTAAGATTAATACTCCTGTCCTTATGACGGTTATGAATTTCAATCCATGTCCTATCAGATGAACTGAACGGTTTACCAGGTACAAAAGGTGAGAGTTCTCTTTCAGCTAATAACTGCATTCCAAAAATAATATCACTACTCCCAGGGGAACTCTGGTGAACAGAAACAGAGATCCGGTTCAATCCAACCAACAAGGCCTCCTTAGGAATATCGACTGGACCCTCCACTACAGCATCCCCTCCTCTCGTTGCGCGTGTTTCAGAATTAATGATACCGTCAGGCATTTTAAATCTATTCACTTCTAGCCCGTTTATATAAAAGATCGCCCCATCATCGATTAAATGGACTAATTTGAGCGCAGTAATTTCATCAATATCATTTTTAGTGAGGTTAAGATCAGTTTCAAAATAATAAGTTATGACGGGCGCGGCTGGGTTAAGTGAAGGACGCGTTATGACAGTGCCTGACGGTATTTCTTTTGTAGTGGTGTCCCAACCGAGCGGACCAATACCAAATTTCCAATTTCCGCCAACCGCATGGGACTGATCTTGCCAAGCATTACCTAAGTCAGGACCCGATTCGTTATATCTCCAAGTCGCACCCCAATCAAGCAAAGAGATGCTCTCGTAGATTGCTTCCGTGTCAGGCACGGCAGGTTCAGGACGCGGATGGTACATAATTTCATTAATCACGACATCCCGTTCAAAGGAAAATTGATTAGGAGTTCCAAAGGTTGGCGAGGACGGATAAAGCCATTCACCATTAAATTCTTCTGATCTTCCTCTTAATTTTCCTGTAACTCTCCTAGCATCTATGAGGTGACCGGATGGATCAAAAAGAAATAGCCTATCATCATCTCCTGGTGAAAATCCCAAATCCTCCTCACTCACTGTTATAAACTCTCCAGCACTAATACTTCCTCCTTCAATTGTATAAATACCACTCTCTGAAAATGCGATTTGATAATCAGTTAGTAGAATCGGTACAGTTGTCAGGTTTTTCATCTCCAGAAGAAAACCGTCTTCTGTATCATAAGAAGAAAATTCATTAAAGGCCAAGGTGTCCTTGGGCGCGGATGGATCAGGAGGCTCTTCAACTAAAGTAAGGCGCAAACCAAACATAATATCAGAGCTGCCGGAATTCGCCTGATGAATTTCAACAGATATCCTATTAGATCCCACGACTAGGGCAGTTGCAGGAATACCTACCGGATCCTCGAGATCCGGATCAGTTCCGCGTTCGGCAAGAGTTTCAGAAGAGACGTTACCTTCGGGCATCTTGTGGCGGAAAGCTTCCTGTCCATTGATATAAACAATGCCTCCATCATCGAAGAGATGTTCAATCTTAAGCTCCGATAAGTTATCAATCTGTGTCTGACTCAGATTAAACTCATGTTCAAAGTAATAAGTTATTACATAAGGATCGTTCAGTAACGGGCGCTGAATCTGAGTTCCTAAAGGAGCTTCCGGAGCTGACGTGTCCCAACCCAACAGACCGGCTCCTGATTTCCAATTCTCAACGAGTGGATGCACTATACTGGCCCAATCAGAACCGAGATCATCTGTCTCATTGTAACGCCAAATAGCATCCCAACTAACAATGATTGTCTCAATTTTTACGGGCGGCGCTCCTGGTAACGGGAAGTTAGGAAGTCCTGGCGTTCCTCCTACGTATCGCGAAGCGACCCAGTTCTTAGGATCAGAATTCGCTGTTTCCTGATTCAGTTTAGCTAACGTTACTCCTGATCCGTCCGGACCAACTGGCCAATCACCGGCATCATCATAGGCTAAGGTATCCATGGTTCTACCGTCCCGGTCCTCTATCCGCAGCAATTCACCTCCATTGTTTAATGATCCCTGAAATGGACCAAGGACAGATTTTCCGGAAAGGTTTCGGTTATCAGGATCTGCAGCTATCAGAAGAAATCCATGACCTTCAACGACGGTCCCTTCAGGAAAATCATAATCAACACCACCTCTCAATTTCCATCCTGAAATATCAACATTAACTCCATTAAGATTATGAAATTCTATCCACTCGGACTCGGAAAGATCATCCGCAGGATTATAATGAACTTCATTAAAAACAAGAATACTGTCAGCCGCTCCACTGGCATGGCC
>JABSSR010000118.1 GCA_013213965.1 Verrucomicrobiales bacterium
GATTTAAGGGAACTCACAGATACAAGGTGCCTCCAGGTCTTCTCGTTAAAGGTCATTGGAACGAAATCTATATTCGAAACTTTAATCTTTCCGGCAAGGGCGGGTTCTTGGGAAATGCCCCTTCAATTCAAGGTTATTTCCTGGAATGTGTTTTTTCTGGTAACTGGGAATTCATTGGACCAGAAGAAACTGTCAGACCTGGAAAATCGCTTCCACAAAAACCAGTAAAGGCATCGTTTGAAACATTTCTTGAAGCGAATCGGGTACTCAGTGAGGCCAAGGAACTGATGCCAGGAACTTCTCTTGGTCCCAAAGAAAGCTTCGACATGATGATAACGGATGAGGATCTGACTCTGGAACAGATCCTCACCGAACCGGAAATTTCCCAACCCACTCAACTCAGTTTTGATTCTAGGGGGAGGCTTTGGGTAGCGCAGTATAGGCAATATCCTTATCCGGCCGGACTGAAAATGATAAGCCGCGATAAATACTATCGCGGCAAATATGACAAGGATCCTCTGGCACCACCCAATAATTATCCAGGAAGATCAAAAATTACAATTCATGAAGATACTGATGGCGACGGCAAATATGATCTGCACAAAACTTTTGCCGAAGGTCTTGACCTTGCAAACTCAGTTCTGCCGGACACTGAAGGCGTCTGGATAATGCATACCCCTTTCCTGCTCTTCTATCCTGACAGAAATAAAGACGATGTGCCGGACAGCGATCCTGAAATTCATCTTTCAGGTTTTGGTTTTGAAGACACGCACTCAATCGCAAATGGTCTTACCTGGGGCCCTGACGGATGGATTTATGGGGGGCAGGGAAGTACCGTGACATCACACGTTTTTAGGCCTGGAACCGATAACAAAGAAAAGGATGGAACATATCATGAAGGATGCATGGTATGGCGATATCACCCAAAAAGAAGAATCTTCGAAATTTTTGCAGAGGGGGGCGGGAACGTGTTCGGTCTTGAATTCGACTCTGACGGGAGATTGTTTTCAGGACATAACGGCGGAGACACTAGGGGCTGGCACTATGTGCAGGGAGCCTACATGTTGAAACAGGGACGTTCTCCAAACAAGTTCGGTCCTCCAGCAAACCCTTACGCTTTTGGTGATCTTCCCATGATGAGGGGAGGAAAAATATCAAGATTTTCACACAATACTATTCTCTGTGAGGGAACGGCACTGCCGGCCAGGATGCAAAACAAGTTTCTGGCAGCTGATCCTTTGCATCAATACCTTGTCTTGAGCGAACGCATTAAGAGGGGAGCAACTTTTGAAACCAAGGATTTGGGATTCCCTCTGCGCAGTAAGGACTTCCGGTTCAGGCCAGTATATCTAACCAATGCACCGGACGGATCCATTTATGTGGCTGACTTCTACGAGCATTTCATTGCGCACGGACAGCACTATCAGAGTCAGATTGATCCAAGGACCGGACGAGTCTATCGGTTACGATCAAGAGAGGCAAAACTCAATCCCCTCACCGATCTGGCAAAATTAAATACCGATCAACTGATAAAATATCTTGATCACCCAAACAAATGGCATCGTCAAACTGCGGTCCGCCTTCTGGGGAAAATTAAAGAAGAAGGCCTTAGGGAAAAATTAATCCACTGGATAAATGAGAAGGAGGATCATTTTGCCCTTGGTGGTCTGTGGGCAATACATCAAAGCGGTCAACTCAATGAGGACCTTTGCGTTCAATTTCTGAAACATCCGTACCCGAGCATGCGCTCCTGGGCCATTCGATTCCTGGGAGACAATAAATCCATTTCAGAATCAACGGCCATTGAGCTAAGACAATTAGCAGAAAGTGAAAAGGAGCTGGAAGTCTGGTCACAAATCGCATCCATGGTCCAAAGAATAGAGCCTAAAAAGTCTCTCCCTGTCTTGGGAGAACTTTTGGCAAGGGCCAGTGACCTTGAAGATCCCTATCTTCCCTTAATGTACTGGTGGGCTATTGAAAAGCATTGCCAGGAAGACATTAACCATGTCCTTAAACTTTTTGAAGACCATCGAATATGGTCTCAGCCCATGATTCAAAAAGAGATTCTTCCAAAACTCATGCGTCGGTTTGCTTTGAGGGGTGGAGAAAAAAACTTTTTGACCTGTGCGAAATTGCTGAATTTAGCAAACACAGACACACAAAGAAAAGCACTCATGGATGGATTCGAGCAGGCATTCGAGGGCGGATCTCTCCCGAGCCTACCAAATGCATTAATCAAGGCAATTAGGGATACAGGAACAGCTTCTTTACTGTTGCGTGTTCGCCAGTCGGAAGACGATGCAATTAGAGAGACTTCAAAGATGATTTCATCAAAAAAAGTTCCCTTGAAAGAACGTATAAACTATATCAGAGCCTTTGGAGAAATCAGTGATGAATCTGTCCTTCCGTCACTTCTCGGAATAATCTCTGGTCCAGTAGCTCCTGAAATTCGTAGAGCTGCGATCAATGCATGCCAAAGGTTTACTGATGATGATGTTGGGGAAATTATCATCACTTCCTACCCTCTAATGATACCTGAGACCCGGCTAACTGCTCAGAGAGTACTATCCTCGAGAAAAAACTGGAGCATGGCGTGGATGAAAGCCGTGCAGGGGAAAAAGATCGAAACTACTAACACCAGCGAAGAGGCAATTGCAGGTTTGCGCCGCCACCAAGATAAAAGTCTCGATAAACTGGTAGAAAAATATTTTGGACAAAAAGTCCCTGAAACAATACCCACGCCGGCGATGATAGAGAAAATTCGGTCAGTCATTGAGTCCGGAACTGGTAACCCTTACCGCGGACGAAAAATCTATAAGGAAAGGTGCGCGTCCTGTCATGTGCTCTTCCATGACGGAGGCAAGGTGGGCCCGGACCTCACCAGTTATCAGAGGGACGATCTTGATACTATGCTAAGAAGCATCGTCGATCCGAATGCTGAAATACGAGAAGGCTACGAGTCAGTATTCATTCAAACAAAAGACGGACTCAATGTGAGCGGATTCCTCGCAGACAAAGGTATCTCCACTATTACCGTTCGAAGCTTTGACGGCTTGGATAAGACATTTCAAAAGATCCACATCAAATCCATGAATCCTCTCGGCAGGAGTCTAATGCCGGTAAATTTGCTAAATGGATTGAGTGATCCTGAGTTGAGGGATTTCTTTGCTTACTTACGATCGTCCCAGCCGTTCACTGTGGATTAAGAATATTGTACAAAAAAATGAGCCCTCTTATTTGAGGGCTCATCAATTTAATTTGATATATTAGAAGTTAATTTTTTCTAGGCCTCTGGTTTAGGATCA
>JABSSR010000119.1 GCA_013213965.1 Verrucomicrobiales bacterium
AACAATAAAGCATCCGCCGCCGATGCCGGAATTGTATCCATTAACAACGCCTAGAGTCAGTGCTGCGGCGACTGATGCGTCAAACGCGTTGCCTCCATCTATCATTGCTTGGAGGGCTGCGTCAGTGGCAATTGGGTCGACAGTTGCTATTGCGATGCCTTGCAGCTTGTCATTGCTTTTAGCGGGACCGATTAAACAAAAGTGTAAGACGAGCAAAAGGTAGAATATTTTCAACAGTTTTATTCGCGACATTTTCATCTAATGATAAATATATTTTGTTCTTACGCCGTTTTTACGTTGGAGACATTGGATCGAGAAAGACATTATTGATCAAGAGCAATTATACCGAAAACAAGCGAATAATATTGTCCTATTTGATTATTTTTCTTATGATCAGCAAAATTTAATCAAGATGAAAACGAAAATCTCCACGACCTTAACAATAATTTTCTCAATAGCAGTGCTGGCAGGTATTGCGATACCGAGATCCCATGCCCTCGAACTGCTTAGTTACTGGGACTTTAATGATCCTGGCAACGCTACGTCCGCCGCGGATGTGACAGGAAATTCCCCTGACCTTGGATTTAATGGAGGTGCCGCTTACACGCAAGATGGTGGAGGGCTCAGTGATTCAGCCGGCGACTATGCGTTGGACCTTGGCGGTGTTAATGATGGTTCCTATGGCCGAACTCCTGAAGGAGAGCACTTAAATTCTGCCTTTGATAACAATGCGATGTCCGTCGCCTTTTGGCAGAACACCACACAAACAGGCAACACGAGCTCGTTCTGGATTACCGCTCCAGCCGCCACGGGAGGCCAGCGTGGTTTTCAGGCCCATACTCCCTGGGGCAATGGAACGATCTACTTTGATCAGTCAGGTTGCTGTGGTGCCCCTCAGCGCCTCACTGTCGGCCGATTAGTTCAACTCAATATTTGGCAGCACTTTGTGTTCCAGCGTGATGCGGACGGGAACATGGAGATTTGGGTCGATGGCGTGCAGGCCGCCTCTCAGGGTGGTGCTGAGCCTTTGGACGCATTTAACGGCGTCATTACAGTGGGAGGAGATAATAATGGGAATAACGGCTTTGCGGGGCGCATTGATGATTTTGGAATCTTTAATGAGGTGCTGGACGAGGATCAGATTGCAACGCTGGCCGGAGGAGCAAGTCCGATGGCATTGATTGATACGAGTGATGAGGATGATGATGGACTCCCTGACATTTGGGAGGAATCGCTCGTGGATAACCTTGATGATTTGAACGGTAATGGAGCAGGTCCAGGTCCCGGTTCAGGTACCGGAGACTTTGACGGGGACGGCTTAACGGACCTCGATGAGTACGAGGAGACCAAGACCAATCCGATCGTAGCGGATACGGATGAGGATGGACTCATTGACGGTGTTGAGACTAATACCGGAACCTACGTGAGTGCGACTAATACCGGAACCGATCCGAAAAATTCGGACTCTGATGGTGATGGATTATTGGACGGAGTTGAAACCAATTCTGGGACCTTAGTCGATGAGGAGGATACCGGAACGGATCCGAACAATGCCGACACGGACGGGGACAGTTACGGAGACGGTGGTGAAATTGCTGGAGGAACAGACCCTCATGATCCGAACAGTAAAGGAGCAATTCCTTCTCCGTTCCTTTATGTGGACTTTGAAGCAGATGCCGAGGACTTAAGTGAAAACGGTTATAACGGAGTAGTGGATGGATTAGTGAGTTTTGATGTGGAGGGGGCCCCTGACGGGCCAACACCATTGACCGGGGCACACTTCACGGGCGGTCACATTGATTTTCCTGACATCGACATGAATTCCATGATCAATACCTTCGAGGACGGCAGTTACACCTTCGCCTGCTGGCTCGCCCCGATCGGTTCTGCCGGTGGTGAGGGCTTCATGTGGGGACAGACCAACCAGGGCATCCATAACGGGATCCGTAACGGAGGTTTCCTTCACAGTGCGCACTGGGGAGCGGACTGGAACGCTTCGACGATACTCGAAGCGGAGCAATGGGTGCACGCGGCATGGGTCTATGACGGGGCCACGGACACGGCGACGATGTACCTGAACGGTGAGATTGACGGAGGACCACAGGCCCAGAGGGCACCTAACGGAGGAGGAACGTTCCTCTTTGGTGGTCGTAACAATGGAGAAGCACCATACAATGGATACGTTGATGACGTGACCATTTGGAGGTCAGCGCTTCCGCAAGGAAATATTATGGCCTTGGCTGAAGGAGCTAGCCCGATCGGAGTCGGTGGACCGGGGGCCTCGTATTCACAAAACTTTGACGGATTTGATGATGGCACCACGGACCTAGAAGACGGCTCGGTCATGACCGGTGCAGCCGCATCAGTGCAGGACGGACGCCTGCAGTTGACCATTGACCAGCAGGGGCTCGGCTTCTCGAGCTTCTCGGTTCCGGCACTGCCAGGCTCTTCTCAGGGCTTCACCGTGACCTTTGATTACGAATTGTATGATTCACCAGGTGCCAATGACCCTGCTGACGGATTCTCCTTCAACTACGGTGATGCACCATTAGGTGACCCGGGACAAGCTGAAGAAGGAATGGCTACGCGTCCGGGCGTGACTGAGAATATCTCCTGGGAAGTTGATACCTGGCGTAACGGTGACGCTGAGCAAGGTGTTAACATCTCCGGCCTTGCCGGAGGAGCAGACCTTGGCCAGCTCGACTTCACTAACGGTATCATTCTTGAGGACGACTCTAGGAAGACCGGAACCATGGAAATTAGCTGGAACCCAGCTCTCGGGGCTTCTTTCACAACGACCGGACTGACCACAAATGCTGATTTTAGCAACGTGGACACCGGAGCCTTCGTTGCCGACGACGGACACAACTTTATTATCTCGGCCCGTGTAGGCGGTGCTAACGAGGACCTGTTCATTGATAATCTGGTGATCTCAGTCGACGGTACCGATGATGCGGACAGGGACGGTTTACCTGATTACTGGGAAGAGAAGTACGGGGTCGATGACCCTGAAGCTGATCCGGACAATGACGGACTCACCAATATTGAAGAGCTCGAGGCAAGGACCAAGCCTGACACGGCGGACACTGATGAGGACGGACTCAATGATGGAGATGAAATTAACGTCACTGAGACCAACCCCAAAAAAGCTGACTCTGACAATGACGGACTTCTGGACGGGGTAGAGACGAATACCGGAACCTTCGTCAGTAAGGACGATACTGGCACGGACCCTAACAATGCTGATACGGACGATGACGGATTCAGAGATAGCATTGAAGTGGCTCAGGGAAGTAATCCGAATGATAAGAACAGTTTACCTGACGTTCCGGTAATCACTTTGCTAGGGGTAGGAACAGGAGCCTTATTACAGAATGACTTGACGGACCCGGAAAATGACGGCGTTGAGGGACCGACCGATCCTGGTCCTCCGCAGACCGCTGGTACGGACTTCAACTGGGTCAGTATCAATGCGAGTGGGGAAAATTATTTCTCAGGTCAGGGTGCTGGAAATGAAGGGGCATTTGATCTTTTTGATAATACGACTGGAGGAGGAGTTAATAAGTGGTGCTGTGATGGTGCTCCGCAATGGATCACTGTGGAATTTGAGGAGCCCGTTTCTATTTCCCATTTTGTTGTTGCGGCCAGTAACGATTCTATTTCTCATAATAGAGCGCCACTTGACTGGGGAATCTATGGTTCGAATGATGGGGAAATTTTTGAGCCAATCTTCGAGCAAAGTGATGATGTGCCGATCTGGAAGGCTGATGAGGAAGTTTATTTATTTAATCTTCCGAGACCATCAAATCCCTACACATTCATCAAATATGATGTGACCAGAACCAATGGTGGTAACCATGAGATTGGGGAACTCGAGTATTTTGGTGAAGTCGGGGCAGGGGCTCTTAATGAAATTGTCGAGATTAATTACGAGCAGGATACGGAAAACATTGAACTGACCTGGAATTCGAGGGCAGGGAAAACTTATGGCATTTTCTATTCTCTGAACCTTGAGGAATTTGATGCTGACGTTGATGATGGTATCATTGGAGAAGAAGGGGAAACAACGACCTACAGCTTTGAAAATCCTGAGCCAGGTGTTCCAAAAATATTTTTCCGCGTCATGGTAATGGATGAGTAATTGAACATCGATTCTTTCTGATAAGCATTCATTTTGCTTCGTTCAATTAACCGAAATTCAAAGATCAAGGGCATTGGGTTCAATGAATCCAATGCCCTTTCTTTAATCTTTTTCTTAGTTGGAACCTTAATTATTAATGGACACGCAGACGGTACATATCCACAACAGGTAAGAGAAGTTCAGATAAAGAGCTCAGTGGACGGAACTTTGCAGAAAGCTCTTTTCTTTGCTCCGAAATCTGAAAAAGAAGTACCGCTTTTAGTTGCTTTGCATACGTGGAGCAGTGGATGGCAGAACACCTATAACGTTCCGCTTGCGGAAGGTTGCATCGAACGACAATGGGCATTCATTCATCCTGATTTTCGTGGTCCCAACAAGGGCCCGGACGCTTGCGGTTCGGACCTAGCAGTGAGTGATATTATTGATGCTGTTAAATGGGCAAAGGAAAAGACACGAATTGATACGGACAGGATCTATCTAGCCGGTGCTTCTGGCGGTGGGCACATGGCCTTGCAGATGGCGGGACGGGCCCCTGATATCTGGGCCGGTGTCAGTTCTTGGGTCCCGATCACGGACTGTGCTGCCTGGCATACTGAGTGTCAGAAATCAGGGCGCCGTTATTACAAGGACCTTGAAGCTGCATGCAAGGGGAAGCCAGGGGATAGTTCTGACGTGAATCTTGAATACCGCAAACGCTCGCCACTTACCTGGCTCGGTAAGGCATCCGATGTTCCTTTAGATATTAATGCTGGTATCCGTGACGGGCATGAGGGGAGTGTCCCTATCAGTCACTCGCTCAGAGCATTTAATCTACTCGCTGACAGCTCTCTCAAATTGACACAAGAACAGATCGATTATTTCACAAAAGAATCCAAGGTCCCTGAATCTCTTAAGAGTGCGGGCCCTGATCCATCATACGGAAAGGATCGACAGCCCCTCTGGCGAGCCCAATCAAAGGCCACTCGTGTTACTATATTTGATGGTGGTCACGAGATGATACCTTCAGCAATTTTTGATTGGCTAGCTAGACAGAAGAAGCCATAGACTTTTTCAAGCAAAGAAGCTATTTTTGAGATGATTGGGAAAGTTGATGTCAGAAGAATCTGAAACACAAAAGAACAAGAACTCAATTTTTCGTTGGGATCGCCGGTGCTGGTATCATGCCATAGTTAACTCCCTAGTCGCTAGTGGGGTAGTGGTATTAGGTTATACATTGAATCATGATTATGGTCCGGGGCTCTTTATCATGGTTCCGGTCCTCACCGGGTTCGTGATTGCTTTCACTTCGAGGGGTCGAGGGATGTTGGCAATCATGTTGTTAACTTCACTCCTTTGTTCACTGCTTTTTCTGACGACTGGATGGGAAGCCATATTATGTGTTTTGGTGACTTTCCCAATTGTCATGATCACAATGGGTGTCGGGGCATTTTTCGGATACCTCATTGCGAAAAAATTTATCCACCGCTATGGAAATCACATGGTCATATTGATGAGCCTAGCACTCATGACACTTGTCGGATGGACTGACCGTGAAGACCGGGAACCGCGACCACTTGAAGTGAAAACGAGCATGAAGTTTTACGCTCCCATGAAACAGGTCTGGAATGTGGTTAAGGAATCGGGTCAGATCGACGGGAACGATTCTTTCTTAAAATTTATTGGTTTGCCTGTGCCGAGGAATTGTGCCCTCTTGCCTGATAATCAAAGGGTATGTCACTTTGATGAGGGAACCATATTACAGGAGATCACAGAGGAGAATTACGGGGAGAACATTGAGGTTAAAATTATTAATTCTTTCGAAGTTCGAGAATGGTTGGATCTGGACAGTGCTGGTTATCGTTTTGTACAGCGATCTGATCATGTTGAAGTTATCAGGACTGACCTGATCCGCTCAATCCTTCAGCCGCGCTGGTACTGGCATTGGTTCGAAGAGAAGTGCGTCGGACTAGAACATCGATATGTAATGTCCAGCATGAAGAGGAAAGTAGAAACTAAATGATTTCTCACTTCATATAATGTATTTTAAAGCCTAATGAATTTAAGAAAGACAACTATTTGCTGTGCACTCTTTTTGTGGGTTCCTTTTAGTCTTGCGGATGAAAGAGCGGAATCGGAAAAGGGATTTAAAGGATGGGATAAGAATGGGGACGGTTTTCTGGTTCCTAGTGAGGTCCCCGAAGGACCGAGAAAATTATTTGAGAAAGTCGATAAGAATGGTGACGGGAAAGTGACCCTTGATGAGCATCTATTGGCTACAGTTGGTCCTGAAGAACCAGAGAAAAGAAAAGTTAGGAAACCTAATTCGGGTCAATTCAAGCGTCACGTGATTCGTCAATCTTGGAACCAAGAGAAGGAAGGGTACGACCGCGAATATTTTGTAAGCGTTCCGGAAAAGAAGAAGGACAAATCGCCGGTCCTTTTTGTTTTCCATGGTGGTGGCGGTCAGGCCAGCAATATGATTAGAGGATGGGCAAAACGTTTTAGTGATTACCTTGT
>JABSSR010000012.1:0-1672 GCA_013213965.1 Verrucomicrobiales bacterium
TTAATTTTCAACAGTCTGTTTTCCGGGGTCATTAAATTAAATTTCTGATCCACCTAGTCTTTTGCGAATTGATCTGCTCCACCATTCTAACATCGCTATGGTGCCGAATAATACGTAGAGGTACGTCCATACCTCATGATAATGAAATTCGTCTGAGGATAATTTGATTCGATATCCTATAGTCTCAATACCGATAAATCCAAACACGGTTGCTGTTCTCAGTGCACATTCGAGTCTATAAAACGTATAAGAAAAAAGATCAGGAAGAGCTTGAGGAATAATTCCTATGCAGAATGAACTTAAGGTACCTGCACCAATGGATCTGAATAGTTTCTGAACATCTCTCGAATGTTCTTCTATGATTTCAGAGTATATTTTTGCAAGTATGCCTGAGAATGGAATGCTTACAGCTATAATTGCCGCAGTCGTAGAAATCCCGATCGCAGTGATGAAGAGAAGTCCCCACATGAGTTCATGAATTGATCTTGCGAAAGCTATCCATGACTTGGAAATAATGTGTGTTCCCATGAGGAGTAGTTTTAATCCCCTTTTATTTTTTATCTTAGGCCACCATGTCGTAGTTGAAAAAAATGCAAGAATGGCCCCGATGGGTATTGAAACGCTCATGGCTAACAAAGCAAAACGGAGTGTCATAAGAACAGATTTGACTACTGTTATGAGAAAAGGTTCGGCACCTGGCACAGGATTTTCGTAATCCATGGCTGGACTTAATGCAGCACTCATGAAGTCTCCAGCTAGCTTGAGGTTGTTGCCACTCAATAGGCGCATTGGATCCAACCCAATAAGAGAACCACAGACGATAGCAATGGAAGCTATACCAATCAGTACCTTTCGGCGACGGCTAAATATTTGCTCAATTGGAAATTTATTGAAATGTATGTTGTTAACATTTCCCATCATCAAGAATTTCTCTTTCACTGAGAGTGTAGAGTTCTTTAAATTTACTTTCGTTCAGTTCTTCAGGGTTACTGTCGAATTGAACTTCGCCATTACGTAGTCCGATCAGTCGAGGAAAATGAGCCTGAGCGAGTTCAAGGTTGTGAAGGCTCATTACAAGTGTAATATTTTCTTCTTCTGATATTTGATTAAGTAGTTGAACAAGATTTTCGGCTCGGGCAGGATCGACGCTTGAGACGGGTTCGTCGGCAAGAATTGCTTGAGGGTTTTGATAAATTGCTCTTGCTAATGCTACTCTTTGCTTTTGTCCCCCCGATAAGTTGGAAGTTGTTGCAAAAAGTTTTTCATCAATGCCTAACCTTTCGAGTATCGAGTGGATTTTAAGGATTTTATTTTTTGAAGGAAATATTAGATCAATCAAATTGCCGAAGAATCCACGATTGCCAATTTGGCCAGTGATTATATTTTGCCATACTCTTAAGCTATCCACTAGGGCAAGATTCTGAGGGATCGTTGCAATTTTTGAGCGAATTTTTTTAAGAGTTTTCCCTGAAGTTTTTTGCAATTCATTACCCAATATGGTGATTTTTCCTGAACTGGCTTGGACTGTGGAGTTGAATAAACTTAGTAATGTAGTCTTTCCGCTGCCGCTCGGTCCCACAATAGCGACCCGTTCTCCCTGCTCAATACTGATAGTCGTAGAATTAAGAGCAGGAGTGTTTTCATAATAACGTTCCGCACTTTCTAAACTAAA
>JABSSR010000012.1:1772-46239 GCA_013213965.1 Verrucomicrobiales bacterium
GATGCTTCTAGGCTACGCATTAGATTATCTCCGCCGACAGTATCAAATACAACGTCGAATCCATTTTGGTTAGTGTGTTTGTCAACGTATTGGGCAACACTTAAATCGTGGTAATTTATTGGAGTAGCTCCGTACCCTTTTACTATTTCTGCTTTTTTATCGGAGGACACAGTCGAGAAAACTTCAGAGCCTTTCATTTTAGCAAGTTGAACTCCTAAATGCCCGACGCCTCCGGTACCTCCATGAACTAAAACACGTTCACCTTCTTTTATATTAGCACCTCTTATGAGTGCATCCCAGGCTGTTATTGATACCAATGGCAGTGCTGCACATTCATTAAGTGAAAGGTTAACTGGTTTTTTTGCGAGTAATTTTGCATCAACTAATTGATATTCCGCCAATGCTCCGGAGTGTTCTTTGACAGCTCCACTACAACCAAAAACTTCTTCTCCTGCAACAAATTGGCTCACACCTTCTCCCACTTCTTCGATTATTCCAGCAACATCAAATCCAAGGACTCCGGTTTCAGGTGCGAGAGACTTCAGTAAACCACTCCTGATTTTATAATCGATTGGATTTACGGTACTTGCCTTGACACGTATTAATACGTGACCAGGTTGTAACTTAGGCTTTGGGATTTCGGTTATTTCAAACACTTCGGGTTCACCGAAATTCTTTATTACCATGGCTTTCATATAAGTTGAGATTAACAATCTATTGGAAGTGGTCAATCATTCGATAATTGAGATTTTCTTGATTTTCTTTCTAAGGTTTCTAATTTTTTGGATAATAATTGGTTTGAGACTTGATTTGATAAGTTGTTGAAGCTTGGTACTTAGTTAAGAACGCCGAAATATTTTAAAATTGGATATCAAGTCTTTGGTTTTACATGGCTAAGAAAAAAGTCGTTAAGAAAGTTGTTAAAAGAAAGGTTCTAAAAAAGGTTCCTAGAAAGAAACCCGTTCGGTCTAAAACAAGGAATTCTAAGAAGGGAACGGACCAGGAAACTAAGAAAAAAAAATCAAAGAAAGCGCCAATTAAGAAAACAAAAGCGGGCGAGAGTAATGAAAATTCAGGAGTCATTCATATTGATGACATGTATTCTGACTGGTTCATTGATTATGCTAGTTACGTTATTTTAGAGAGAGCCGTTCCTAGTATTCATGATGGATTGAAACCTGTTCAAAGACGAATCCTACACTCTCTAAAGGAAAAAGATGATGGGCGCTATAATAAGGTAGCTAATGTAGTTGGTCATACGATGCAATACCACCCTCATGGTGATGCATCAATCGCTGATGCTTTGGTGGTGATGGGGCAAAAATCTCTCCTAATTGATACGCAAGGCAATTGGGGGAACATTTTTACTGGGGACAAGGCAGCGGCTTCAAGATACATTGAGGCACGTTTATCAAAGTTTGCATTGACGATTGCTTTTAATGCAAAGACGACCGAATGGGCATTATCATACGATGGTCGCAACAAAGAGCCCATTAACTTACCTGTTAAGTTTCCATTGCTATTGGCTCAAGGTGCCGAAGGAATTGCTGTGGGTTTGGCCTGCAAGATTTTACCTCACAATTTCAACGAATTAATAGACGGATGCATCGCTGCACTCCGCAAAAAGAAAACTCAGCTTCTTCCTGATTTTCCCACGGGAGGGCTGATGGATGCTTCGGACTATAACGGTGGTTTGAGAGGAGGAAAGGTTAGAGTCAGGGCCCGTATCGAAAAAACCAAAAGCAAAAGATTATTAAAAATCACTGAGATTCCTTTCGGAACTACTGCAGGTGGATTGATGGATAATATTGTTGCGGCTAACGAGAAGGGAAAAATAAAGATATCTAAAATTGAAGATATTACCGCAGAAAAAGTAGAAATTAATATCCATCTTCCGGTAGGATTGGATCCTAGCACTGCGATTGAAGCTCTTTATGCATTTACTGATTGTGAGATTTCGATTTCTCCTAATTCCTGTGTTATTGAAGATGACAAGCCAAAATTTTTAAGAGTAGATGAATTACTAAAAAAATCGGCTTTGCACACTAAAGGGCTTCTAAAATGGGAGCTTGAAATTCGGTTGGGTGAACTACAGGACAAATGGCACCACAGTTCGTTGGAAAGGATCTTTATTGAGAATAGGATTTATCGGCGCATAGAAGATTGTACTACTTGGGAATCAGTCATCGAGGAGATTTGGGCTGGTCTCAAGCCATTCTTAAAAAAGCTCAAACGTAAAGTTATTGAAGAGGATGTGGTGCGTCTTACTGAGATTAAGATTAAGCGCATTTCTAAATACGATTCATTTAAGGCCGAAGAACTTATTCTAGGCATTGAGGAAAATATCAAAGAAGTAGAGAAGAACATTTCTCAGATAACAAGATATACGGTTCGTTACTACAAGGGTCTCAAAGAAAAATTCGGTAAGGGCCGAGAAAGAAAGACTGTAGTTTCCACCTTTGGAAAGGTGGTGGCGAAGAATGTGGCTGTAGCAACCGAAACGATATACTTGAATGCCAAAACCGGATTTGCAGGATGGGGATTGAAAAGAGACGGAGTATCAGTCGACCGTTGTTCAAGAATGGATGATATTATTATTTTTGGAAGGGAAGGAACCATGCAAGTATCTAAAGTTGCAGAAAAGACATACGTCGGAAAGAATCCTGCTCACGTTTCTATCTTTAGGAAGGAAGAGCCAAAATATTATTGTATGATTTATCGAGACGGCAAAGATGGACCGGCTATGATAAAGCGATTCACGGTTCAGGGGGTAACCCGGGAAAAAATGTATGATCTAACTAAGGGAAATAATGGGACCAGAGTCCTTTTCTTTTCAGTCCATGATACGGAAGAAGATACTCCTTTGGTTAATGTGGTTTTGAAGCCAGCGCCAAGATTGAGAGTAAAGGAAATTGAAATTAATTTTGCTGATATTGCAGTTAAGGGAAGGGCATCCAAAGGCAATATTATTACCAAGCACAAGGTGGGAAAAGTGATCCGCAAGAAGGGGCAGATGGAATTACTTTAATCCATAGGATTCCAATTCAATCTGTAAAAGAATAGTGGCTCGGATTTATCAATAGGGTCACTAAAATTTTCGTTAATTTTCTTAGCTTTAAAGGTATGAACAGATGTCCATTTTTTTAGGTCTGTTGATTTTTCCAAGATGAATGTTTTACCAGGCACGAGCTGAGAAAAATTAAATATAAATTCTTCGTTGTCTAAATCAGCGTCGATGGTTGTTTCAGAGACTTTTCCCGTTTCAGCTCGCCAGGCTAAACCATAATCTGTTTCCGTATTACTTGAGATTTTAACCATATATTCTCCTGCCCGGAGCCCTCGAAAATATAGGTGCTCGATATTATCAACTTTTGAATTACTGGTGTCATAAAGTATTAATGAATTGTCTTCTTTCCTATATATTTCGAGTGACATATCAGGGATGGATTCACTATATGGATTGCCATCCAGCCATTCAGCAGATTGTATGGTTCGATTCCAATTGAGTGAAAATGAAGCCTCAGACACATCCTCTTCTAATTTAATAGTGTAGGACACTTCGTTTGATTCATCTATGAATCCAAAGTCCCACCCATAATTTTTGGAGACACTCCCAGGTTCTTGTTCTCCCGCAATAAGGATATGATAACTGTTCTGAACATTTATTTTGCCTGCTCCGAGAACAGGGTCTATTGGCATTTCCTTATTTCTTGACCAATTATCAAATTCTTTTTTGCTGGCTCCAGCCATAATAATTGCTTTCATCATTTCAGGTAAGAGTGCATTTTTTTCGTTTTTTGTTTTGGCTATTCCGAGGAGAAAAGTCACAGCGGAACTGATTTGCGGAGTGCAGGAACTCGTTGAATTGTCATTAGCTACAATGTCAGGCTTGATCCTTCCAGGGCCATCATGATCAATGGAGCCAGTGCCTATGCCGATTGCAGAAACGGTCTGTCCTCTGCTATGAGATCCGTTGGTATTTCCTACCGAAATGGCGTTATAGCTTGAAGCAAGAATTGATGGGACTGTTGTGTTGTCTCCATTATTCAGGCCAACGCAGGCAATGAATTGGTCCCGTTCAATTGCATAGTCAAGTCTTCTAACTGCTTCGTTATGAATTACGATTATATTATCAACTTCTGATGGGCTCGTTTCATCATTGTAACCGTAACTGACCCACGAATGATTTTGAACAAAACTTTCCTCTGTCTTTGGAGGGAGGCTGGACCCTGTCCTTAGATAATCTCCAGAAGCCCATTGGTTTGCCGAATATATGTCGATAAAAGAAACCCAAGGAACAATGGATTCATTACTAAAGAAGCGTCTTGCAACTGCTAATGCATGCCCTGAAGAGTTGTAGGCAAGCAATTCATCGATTGTTTTAATTCGGAAGGATTGTCCATCGAAAGGACCTGAGCCATTAAAGGAATATTCGAGAGGAGGATTTTCAATTGGGGCCGGTTCCGGTAAGAAATTCTTATCCGATCCAGTTGCCTCGATTAGGGAAACTCGGAAAGGGCATGAACTTAGATTGATGTCGATTGAGAAGTCTGAGCTTGAGACATTTTGATTAAAGGCCTGAATGGCAATTATGTTTTCACCTTCAGTTAATAATTGATTTGCTTTGCCTATAATAATGGATTCCCATTCAGCTTCATGAACTTGGGCCGTAGAATTAAACGTCTTAGTGCCTTCGCTTATGTGCAGGCGAGCAACTTCGATACCATTGATCCAGATAATGGCGCCATCATCGACATATACTTTTAGAAGTAACCGGGAAGGAATGTTTGAAGTATTAACTTGGAATATTTTCCTGAGATAAATACTAGTGTATGGTTCTGGTCCATTTGCAGAAGGTCCTCGCATATCGTTGAGAATGGTATTGTCGTCATTATCACCATAACCGATAGGAGTTTGACCTAACTGCCAAGTATTGTCTTCAGCAAAATTAGCAGTCCTCCAAAGATCGGTAGGTTCTGAGGCTTCACTCGTTCCTTTCCTATAGTGCCAGTCGTTCTCTTCGGTTTGTATATAAATAATTGAAGTGAAATCTATCTCAGGAGTTTCTGAAAGTTCTTCAATAAGCGCGCTGTATCCGATATCTTTTCCCCAGGTCTGCGCTTCCACGGTGCTGGGAAAACAAAATAACAAAGGGCAATTAATTGCTACTTTTATTATGTTCTTATAGAGGAACATCTGTTAAAAAATACACCGAGTTTTGGGTCCGGCAAATAGTGTTATAATTAGTTTATTTAATTTATTACAGCTAGACCTTTTTTTTGTATCCAGTTAATTTGCGATTATGAAAAATATCGGTAATGAAGAACCTGCGATTGCTATCATTGGAGGCAGTGGAATTTATGACATTGAGGGAACTGAAAGGATTGATAATTACAAAATCAAAACGCCTTACGGTGATCCTTCAGATGAGATTACTGAGTGTCGATTTGAGGAGAGGAGGGTTTTTTTTCTTCCTCGCCATGGCAAAGGGCATACTATTTTGCCTCATGAATTAAATCACAGAGCCAACTTCTGGGCTCTCAAATCTTTAGGGGTTCGTTGGATCATAGCAGTAACAGCTGTGGGTAGCTTACAGGAACAGTATGCCCCTAGGGATATCGTTCTTCCTGATCAATTCTTTGATAGAACAAGCAATCGAAAAGAGCACACCTTTTTTGGAGAAGGGATATGTGCACATGTGGCATTCGGGGATCCTATAAGTGAAAGGCTGAGAATCTTGCTTCATGAAACTGCTAATCAGATACATCAGGGGAAAGTTCATGATGGAGGGACTTATGTGAATATGGATGGTCCGGCATTCTCGACTCGTGCCGAGTCGTTAAGCAACCAGAGATTAGGTTTTGATGTGATAGGAATGACCAATTTGCCCGAAGCTAAGTTAGCCAGAGAGGCTGAAATGGCTTTAGCTACCCTTTCAATGGTAACGGATTATGATTGCTGGAAAATCGAAGAAGATCCAGTTACAGCAGAAACGGTTATTGGTCATCTAAAGGCTAATGCTGAGGCAGCAAAGAAAATAATCGCTGCGGTAATTCCTCGAATTCCGATGGAGCCGAATTGGCCTGAGCATACAGCACTTTCTACTGCGATTTTGACAGACTCTTCAATGTGGTCAGAGAAGACAAAGCTAAAACTTGAACCGATCATAGGAAGGTTCTTGTAAATGAATTAAACCTCATACGATTTAGATACTTCTTCGGCAATTATTTTGATTCCTTCTTTTACGATATTTTCAGATTGCGAAAAGGTGACTCTAATACATTCATGGCTGTGATTCCATTGATCCTCTAATCCAAAGAAGAAATACTCTCCAGGAACGACTAGAACGTTCCTTTCTTTAAGTTTTTCGTAGAGTTCAATTGTTGTTATAGGTAATCCCGGAAACCAAAACCATAAAAAGAAGGCGCCTTCGCTTTCATGTAACTTATAGGGAATGGTATCTCCGAAAGCGTTTTCTACATAAGAACGGGCTCTTAACATACGTTCTTTGTAAAATGGCCTGATAAGATTCCTGCTCAGATTGATTAACTCTCCACTTTCAATAAGCGGCAAGGTAAGCGCCTGACCTATGTTATTATTTGCAAGCCCAACGACTGCATTTGCTGCAGTCACGGACGATATTATTTTTTCAGAACCGATTACAATTCCAGTTCTCGTTCCAGGAAGACCGAGCTTTGATAAGCTAAGAGTTAGAATAATGTGTTCATCCCATATCGGAGTTGCTTCTGTAAAGATAACTCCTGGAAAAGGATTCCCGTAAGCATTATCAATGATTAATGGAATCTTTTTGGATCTAGAGATTTCTGAGAGTTGGTTAATTTCCTGATCGGTTAGGACATTTCCACTTGGGTTAGTGGGCCTAGAAACACAAATAGCTGCAATTTCATTACAAATTTTAAGTTGTTCAAAGTCCACATGGTATTTGAATCGGTTTCTTCCTTTCTCCTCTATTATTGCAGGTTGAGCGGTAAAAATATCTTGTGTGATTCCTTGATTGGCATATCCGATATATTCAGGAGCCAATGGTAATAGAATCTTTTTTTTCTGACCATTTACGAATTCTCCAGCAAGTATATTAAATAAGAAAAAGAAAGCCGTTTGGGCGCCGGAGGTGATGGCAATGTTCTTTTGTTCTAAATCCCATCCGTATTCATGATTAAGAGCCTTTGCAACTGCACTTAAGAATTTAGGATTTCCTGATGGTGGATCGTAGTTAACCAAGGTTGAATTAAAATTGTTTTCTTCTGCTAGAAGTTCAACAGTTCGTTTTCTCCAAACAGATTGAACTTCTGGTATTGCGGCCGGGTTTCCTCCTCCCATCATTCGCATACTAGTTTGCTCATTGAGTGCCTTTCCTAGATCCTTCATGAGATCTACGATACCTCCTTTCTGTTCAAGTTTTTCTCCGAAGGCGGAGAATTTAAAATCAAAACTCATGGTACTTTAAGGGTTTTTGGAGTTAATGAGTACACTACGTATTTATTTTTATATAAATAAAGTTCACGAAAATGTGCAAACTTGTCAAAAATGTGTTAAAATATCATTAACTTGCAAATTAAATATTTATGGGTAACGAAAAACGAACCAGAGCACGAAAAGCACGATCAAGAAGGGTAGATAAAAAAGCTATCGAGGAGGGAAGTCGGCGGCGGCGTGAAGGAGCAGGTGCCAGTAAGTCGCAAGAAGTAGAAGGAACAATATCTGCTGTATTAGCTGGCACGATGTTTAAAGTTAAATTGCCAAATGGGCATGAGTTATTAGCTCATATTTCAGGCAAAATGCGCAAAAGATTTATTAGGCTGGTGGTTGGGGACCGGGTTAAGTTGGAGGTTTCTCCTTACGATATTGATAAGGCCCGTATTACTTATCGCTTAGGCTAAGCCTTACACATTTTAATTTGGGCTAAGTTATAGGTTTGATCCTGCTTTTTGAGGTTAATTTTTCTTACGGCTTATCTTGCCAGTTTTGTCAGTTTCGCCTAGCCTCATGACATGGCCAAGCAGGCTTTAGGAAAAGGATTAGGTGCATTAATTGGAAAAGTCAGTAAGGACAGTTCCAAAGCAAGAGCTGTCAGCATGGATCCCGGACCAGGAGATCGAGTGGTCACGGCTGTTCTCACGGACATTGTTCCGAGTCCATTTCAACCGAGAAAGCATTTTAGTGATGAATCACTTAATGAGCTTGTTGAGTCTATTAGGGAGCATGGCGTTATTCAGCCTCTAATTGTTCGGAAAGTTAAAAGTAAACTGGAATTGATTGCGGGTGAACGTCGTTGGAGGGCTTGTCAGAAATTAGAGGTCGATTCGATTCCTGTAATTTTCCGCGAGGCGAGTGATAGGGATGTTCTTGAAATGGCGCTCATTGAAAATCTTCAACGCGAAGATTTAAATCCTGTCGAAGAAGCTCAGGCCTATACGCGATTGGCTAAAGACTTTGGAATGACTCAAGAGGAAATTGCAACAAGGGTTGGTAAAAACCGCGCGACAATTGCAAATGCCATGCGCCTTCTTGATCTTTCTAGTGAGGTTCAAAAATATCTGGTGGCTGGGCATATAAGCATTGGTCATGCTAAGGTTATTCTTGGTGTTAAGCTTAAAAATGAGCAGACCGTGCTTGCAGATCAGATCATTAAGAGCGGAATGACTGTTAGGTCAGCTGAAAAGCTTATCAGTGACCATTTGAATCCTGATTCAAAAAAAATAGCAAGTTCAAGAAATAAAGCACAGGGTCAGTTGTCGGCTGCGCTTTCCAAGGTTCAGGAACGATTGAGAAATAGGCTTTCAACACAAGTGCAAATTCATCAGGGAGCGAAGAAGGGTAAGATTGAAATCGAATATTACAGTAACGAAGATCTTCAACGCATACTGGAACTGATCGGTGCGATCGATGCAGATTAGTTATAAGAAATTCCATACTCTTATTTCTTTTGCTGTTTTTTTTGGCATAACAGCTACTTCTTTTTTGGGATGTAAACCAAAGAAGGGTCAATTTTCTGGCGAAAATGCGCATCAGCATGTGCAGGAATTGGTAAATTTTGGTCCTCGCATTCCTGGGTCTCAAGCCATAGAAAACGCACGCTTATATATAGAAGAAAAATTGCAAGAGTTTGGATGGTTTACAGTCCGTCAGTCATTTAACGATGACACCCCAAATGGATCAATGAAATTTATTAATCTTAGGGCTAGGTTTTCAATGGTAACTGGTAATGGTATTGACTGGAAGGATGGGGAGGAAATTCTTTTACTTTGCTCTCATTATGACACTAAGATAATTAAGGGTGTCGAATTTTTAGGGGCGAATGATGGGGGATCAAGTACTGGAGTATTGCTCGAATTGGCTAGAGTCTTTGCTGATGATCCTGAAATAGCAAGGAGAGTTGAGTTGGTTTTCTTTGATGGTGAAGAGGCATTAGTTGATTTTACGTCAACTGATGGTCTTTACGGGAGCCGTCATTATGCAAAATTTTGGAGGAGTGCTCCAATAAATAAGAAACCACGAGCTGCTTATGTACTGGATCTTGTAGGTGATAAGCAGATGCGCATTGATCCACCATATGACTCACCTTCGATGTTACTATCAGAACTTTATAGTGCCGCTCAAAGTTTAGGTTATAGATCCTTATTTGGCATATCTTCTACACCAATAACTGATGATCATGTACCTCTCAATGCGGCAGGAATTCCGGCATTGGATGTTATTGATTCGCGGTACATTAGTAAAGGGAAATGGCACACTTCTCGAGATGATTTAAATTCAATTGCAAAAGAAAATCTCGAGATTGTTGGAGCAGTGGTACTGGAACTAATGAAAAAAAAGATAAAAAAGTAGAATAGTTTCTACAATTATTTTTTGGGAAAATATATTGATATTTAACTATATTAATAACAATTGAGATAAAATAAGTAAATAGAATAACTGTTTTATTAATTTAATTAATTATGTATTTAAAAGAATATTATTTGATTTATTTAAATTTAATATATGGTTTAATTTCAAATATTTAAATTTCTTTGTTATATGATAATAGTACCACATTATTAATTAAAATAAAATAAACCCCTCTAGAAAAATGGTTAGTAGAATACAAAAAATTAAAACTTTAGAACAAAGAATTGATTCACTTAAGCGTGAGGCAAGTGCAGAGTTAAAAAAAACAATCAAACAAAAGGAAAAAGAAATTCAAAAACTTGGACAAGAATATGTCCAGACTTTCAATAAAGATTTTTTCTTCAAGGTCAGCGTTAAAAGAAGTGATAAAAAAATTCGTATTAAAAGTGGTTCTAGCCGTCAGAGACTCACTAAAGAAGGTAAGATAAAATTACAAAATCAGATAACCAAATATCTATCTCGTACTCCCCGCAGTATTTCTGAAATTTGCGTAAAAGTTGGTAGGCCAGTAAATCAAGTGAGGAATGTTCTGAAGAATATCAAAGACTTGAAAAAGCAGGGGGCAAAACGAAATACGACCTACGTTATGAAATAAAGCCAATTCTCTATGATTTAGGCTTGTTAGGTTTTTAGTGGCACAGAATCAGCAAAAACTGATCATCTAGGGACAAAACAATAAAACTTTATCTTGCGGATAAACTTTGATTTGGTAATTTCGTGCTCCTTTTAAGCAGATCTGGTTTCTGGATCTTTTAATTAGCGCCCGTAGCTCAACTGGATAGAGTGCCTGACTACGGATCAGGAGGTTAGGGGTTCGACTCCTCTCGGGCGCGCTTTTTTGTCTAAGAAAAGCAATAGCGGTTTATTCAATATTAAGTGATGACAAAAAATAATCTTTCATTATCAATTTCATTAATTATTGGATTCTTGGCTCTTCATGTTGGATTTGTATTTGCAGCAATTGCTCCCCTCAGCCCTAAAGCATTAAAAGAAACTGCAAATCATATTGTTACCGGTGAAGTGCTTGAGGTGACTTCGATGATTAGAAAATCTAAAACGGGCTTCCTGCATCTTAACAGGGTCTTTCAAATTAAAGTCAAGGTTACCGGTATTAGAAAAGGTTCTGGAATTAAATTAACTGAGAAAATTATAATTAAAGCATGGAAACCTAGTGTCAGAATTCCTCCTTATCCAGGATTGCAGGGGCATGACAGAATACCTAAAAAAGGGGATAAAATAACAGCGTACCTTCACGATAAAAAAGATAATGCTTATTCAGCAGTAATGCCCAATGGCTTTGATATAGGAAATAAATAATGAAAAAACTAATTATAATTACTTCGATTGCGGCACTTAGTTTTGCGTATGTTAATACTGAAAATTCTACAATTTCTGGTGCTGAGGATAGCAATGAAGAACTGAAATCTCTGAACATTGATAAAAACATTCTTCAAAAGGTAACATCTCTGAATTCTCAGTTCGTAGCTTCTGTTCCAAGGAAAAATTCTGAATTAAAAGCTCCATTAATTATTTACCTTCATGGTGCAGGAGGAAAAGGAGATGATTTAAATATGATTAAACGGCAGGTAATGCCTCTATTAAAAGGAATTCAAAAGTTCACCAAAGAGCAGTGTATTGTTGTTGCTCCGCAATGCTTAAAAGAATCAAGGAATGGAGGGAGAGGGACATGGAAAGTTGAAGAACTTAACTTGTTTCTTGAGCAGTTGAAAAAAACTCTATCCGTTGATGTCAATAGGATCTATCTGACTGGTAACAGTTTTGGGGGTTATGGTTCATGGCTTTGGGGAGGACATAATCCTGAGCACTTTGCAGCTATCTTGCCTATCGTTGGTGGAATTGGCCCCGGAGGACCTAAGGACGTCACTCCTGATTTAGATAAATGGGCTGCTAAACTTGCTCAAGTTCCTGTTTATGCCTTTGCCGGAAAGAAGGATCGAGTTGTTCCAGCTGAACGTTCTGAACGCATGGTTGCAGCGATTATAAAAGCGGGTGGTAATCAGGCGAAAATTAAAGTTTATCCTAACGAAGCTCATGGAGCAAAACGGACCGTGCTCTCAGGGCCTGAATTTTACCAATGGATGTTTTCTAAGAAGAGGGGAAACAAATAAAAAATACTCCTTAATTGTTATCATTTTAATCTTATTAGTCCCGTCATTAGTTAAGCTTCTTCTGTATGAAGTTAGTGGTTCTTCAAATAACTTGAGAAATTCTATAGGCAGGAAAATCTTGATTCCATCTCGTGCTATTTCACTTCTTGGAAAAAAGACAGTTCGGACCACATCTGGGAGTTCTGACCGACGTGCGTTATTGCTGAAATGATAGTATTGGTTTTTTCGATTTACAGGTGATCTGGTCTGATCCAAAAAAAACGCTTCCGTGGCGAAGTAACGGCCATGCGAGCCTTTCCCCGCATGCAGCAATGGATGTTAGAATGCTTGATAAATTTTAAGACAAGATATCATGAACCACATGGGATTTTTCGACGCCCGTGAGTCTTGCGTTTAACCCCTGAAATTTAAAAGTAAACTTTTCATGATTAATACCCAAGCAATGTAAAATAGTACCATTCATATCATTTGTATGAACGGGATCCTTTACTACGTTATAACAATAATCATCGGTCATTCCATGGACATGTCCTTTTTTTATCCCCGCGCCTGCCATCCAAATACTAAAGCAACGTCCATGATGGTCTCTTCCGTTTTTTAAAGCGCCCTGACTATAAGCGGTTCGCCCGAACTCACCTCCCCAAATCACCAAAGTATCTTCAAGTAATCCTCTTTGCTCGAGATCCTGGACCAAAGCAGCTGATGGCTGATCTGTGTCATTGCATTGTGCTCTCAAGTGAGGGATTAGACTTCCATGCTGATCCCAACCCCTATGAAAGAGTTGAATGAATCTAACATCTTGTTCCGCTAATCGTCTTGCAAGAAGACAATTGTAAGCATAGGTGCCAGGCGTTCGTGCTTTCTCACCGTAAAGTTTAAATGTGCTCTCCGGTTCATCGGATAAATCAACGATTTTAGGAGCGGCGATTTGCATACGAAAAGCCATTTCATATTGTGCAATCCGAGTTTCAATTTCTGGATCAAAAAATTGGGAATATGTTCCTTTGTTCAGGGAAGCAAGATCATCGAGCATTTTTCTCCGGGTTGATCGATCTAGGCCGGGAGGATCGTTCAGGTAAAGTAGCGGGTTCTTACCACTACGCATTAAGACTCCTTGATGTTGACTTGGCAGAAATCCACTTCCCCATAGTCTTGAGAATATTGGTTGGCCCGGATTCTTGCCATTGCCTTGAGAGATTAAAACAATGTAGGCAGGCATGTTTGCGTTGCTACTGCCAAGTCCATAGCTTGCCCATGAACCTACACTGGGTCGGCCTGGAATTTGCGATCCAGTATTAATGAGTGTAATCCCTGGATCGTGATTAATTGCTTCCGTACGCATGGAATTAATGACTGTGATTTTGTCAGCAATATTTCCTGTGTAAGGAACCATGTCACTCATCCATGTTCCACATTTTCCTCTACGTTTCATTGGAGAAACTGGTCCACAAACTACGAGTTTTTTAAGTCCTGAAGTCATTCCCGTAAGACGTTGACCTCCTCTTACACTTGCAGGTAATTCTGTTCCATGAAGTTTATTGAAATCACTGGAGTGGTCGAACAAGTCGATATGAGAAGGGCCTCCAGATTGGAAAAGATAAATGACTCTTTTCGCTTTGGGCTGGTAGTGGGGAAGGTTCGATAATCCTGGGTTTGTTGTTCCCAGTGAATTACTTTTGAGTAAGGAATTTACAGCTAATGACCCGAGCGCAATACCGGATTGTCCGAGAAATGCTCTTCGATGTAATAATTCCGCTGGGCTCTGATTCATTGTCTCGTAACGAATTCGTCCATATTTAACAATGTGCTTGCGATAAGAGTCCAAGCAGCTTGTTCTTCTATCTTGTCCTTTACTCTAGGCTTTGATTCGCCAATCTGAATTAGTGATTTTGCATCTTTTTTGCGATTAGAATAGGAATCTCTATACTGGTTAAATGAAGAAGTTAAGATTTGCAGTTCTAGTGGATTAGGCTTTCTTCCGATCACTCTTAAGAAGCCGGTCTCTATACCATTCTTTATTGTTTTTGTTGAGGCCATGATTTCCCCCAGGGCTCTTGCTGCTTCCAGATATTGAGGGTCATTTTGTAAGACGAGCGCTTGTAGAGGAGTGTTTGTTTGGAGCCTACGGACATTACATGTTTCTCTGTTAGGGGCATCAAAAATGACCATCGTTGGGGGAGGAGAGGTCCGTTTCCATACGGTGTACATGCTTCGTCTGTAGTTGGCTCTTCCGGTTCCTGGTAAATATTTTTGAGAAGTGAATCCTGCAGGATAACCATAATGACTGATTTCGGACCAGAGACCGTCTGGTTGATAAGGATAAACGCTAGGTCCGCCGATTTCTTTATTTAATAAATCCCCAGCAGCAAGCGCGCTATCTCTTACAAATTCTGCATCTAATCGGAACCGTGGCGCACGTGCCAATAGTCTATTGTATGGATCCTTTCCCATCATTTCAGGAGTGATCACGGATTTTTGTCTGTAGGTGTCAGACATAACGATTCGCTTAATAAGTTTTCTCAAGTTCCATCCGCTTTTAATGAAATCACTGGCAAGTCGGTCAAGTAGTTCAGGGTGAGAAGGATATTCGCCCTGAGCTCCGAAGTCTTCGGAAGTTTTAACTAATCCAGTACCAAAAATCATTTGCCAGTATCTGTTCACAATGACTCTGGCTGTTAGAGGATGGGAAGGATTGATGAGCCATTTAGCAAGATCGAGTCTTGTTTTTGCATTGTTGTTCTGACCATTGAGAGGTGGAAGTGTCGCCGGACCACCGGATTGCACTTCTTTTCCATGCTGATCATACGCTCCACGAATTAGGACGTGAGTTTTCCGAGGCTTATAATTCATGACCATTACAGTAGAGCGTCCCGTATCTGCGGATTTGCGAATAGCTTTCTCTTCGAGGTTAAGTTGGTTCTGATAGATTTTGAAGGGACCAGACTTAGCAGCAAAGGCATCGTTAATCGTTTTCCATTGATCTTTGGAGCGTTTGTGAGCATCAGCTTTGAGCGCAAGAAAAAGAGAATCGTTACTTTCTTTTTCTTTTGTTGTTTCTAAATTTCCCCATGGATTGTCTCCATATTTTGCTATTTCAGCTGCCTTAGACCAATTCTGTTTATTATTATTTTTCGTTTCCCGAGTATCCCAAGTGGAATTAGTTACTAGGTGAAAGATTTTATCTTGGGGTAAGCGTATGGCTATGCTCAAGATTAGTCCCGCAGGGCTGTTTTTTTCATTCGTCGCGTTAACAGATATGACGTTTGATCCTTTGATAAGATTAGTGATTTGTATTTTTTTAGGCTTGGTCCAGTCACCATTTGATCCAACCAATGTGTTATTTATTTTGACGGAGCATTCATTATCGCAAGTGAACCACACTTGTGCCTCTTCAGGTAATTCCTTCAGTTTGAATTCTTTTTTAAATTCAACGTTTTCTGACATTTGATTGGGTGCGTTCCAAATCCAATGAGCTGTATTTTCCGGAAAAGTTGGTATATTTTTTGATTTTTTCTCCAACTTAGGAGGCGCTAGATTCTTCAGAGTTTCTTTTTCCCATGCATCTCTCATGTTAGCCATTCTTGGCTCTGGTTTGATTCTCATGTTTTCTAACTCAGTGAGTCTAAAACCGGCATCGCGTTTTACTCTTTCAGGGGAACAAATCAATGAATTCGCTTCAATTATCGGTGCTGTGTTAGAATTAGTTGATCCGTTCCCTGGTTCACTTGAAGTATTAAAAAATGCAAAGAATTTATAATATTCTTCCTGAGTTATTGGATCGTATTTATGATCATGGCACTGTGCGCATTTCATTGTGAGTCCCATAAAAACTGTGGATACAGTATCAACTTTATCAGCTGTATACGTGACACGGTATTCTTCGGCAATTGTTCCGCCCTCGTGAGTGTTCATGCTATTTCTAAGAAAACCGGTTGCGACTTTCTGCTGTTCGGTTGCTTTTGGTATTAGATCACCGGCAATTTGTTCTAATGTGAATTGGTCGAATGGCATATTTTCAAGAAATGCATGAATGACCCAATCTCGCCAGATCCACATGTCTCTGTGATCATCAATGGAGTATCCATTAGTGTCAGCGTAACGAGCTCCATCCATCCAATTCACGGTTAACCGTTCAGCCGCAGCTCGAGAACTTAAGAGACGGTCGACTTCCTTTTCATAAGTGGTCGATTCTGTATCGGAAGTGAAGTTTTTGATTTCTTCTAACGATGGTGGCAGGCCTGTCAGATCCTGTGTCAATCGGCGAATCAGCGTTGTTTTTTTTGCGATCTTTGATGGATTAAGCCCATTTCTTTTTAGTTTATCTCTGATGAATTGATCAATTGTTCCTACGGGTGGATCTGGGCTTTGGAATGACCAGTGTTCTTCATATTTTGCTCCCTCATCGATCCATTGTCCGATGACCTTGATTTGGTTTTTGGTCAGGGTATGGTTTGATTTTATAGGAGGCATGCGATCTTCCGGGTCAAGCGCATTTATCCTTGTCCACATCTCGCTGGATTTTTTATTTCCAGGTACAATGGCACGGCGATTTTTAGTTTTTCCTAATGGAGTGGTTGCTGTGGATTTGGAGTGAAGCTGCAACCCTCCTTTTGCATCTTTAGAGTTTGGGCCGTGGCAAGAAAAACAATTATCAGAGAGGATCGGACGAACATTTCGATTAAATTTAATCTCTTCGGCTTTGCCTATGCCGAAGCTTGTAGCGATGAGGAAAATTGTTAATCGGGAAGTCATCGTATTAATAGGTATCTATGATATATCATCTTTTTGTTAATTCTTACAATGTATGGATGATAGAAACTATAGGCAGTATTTTGATACAAATTATGATCACTTCTCAGAAGTGCCTAAAATAATGTATTTTTCTAATTTTTGATTATAAGATAAGACTGAGACTTCCATTCGTTTATATTTTTATTTATGATTTTTCCATGAAAGTTTCTTTTATTTTACTGGTTTTCTTTTTATTGAACGCAATTTGTTCGGCTGATGCAATTCAATATAAAAACCTAGCAGAGCAGGCAAAAATTACAGCATCTTCAGAACTCAAGGATCAGAGATTGTTGGCTCCTTCAGTTGCGGATGGGAGAATTGCTCCAGCCCTTTGTCAGCATTTTGAATTTTTTCCTTCTAATAAAGGTGCCAAGTCATGGGCAGTTAATGGTGAGACAGCTGAGGACAAAGGAGAACTGATATTAGAGTGGGAGGATTCAGTCTTTTTACAGGAAGTAATTTATTTCGGACGGACTGCATGGTTGTTGGATGAATGTTTTAAGGATTACGCGATTATTATTGATGATAATGAAGTTCCAGTTGCAAAGGGATCCTTTAAGAAAATGCATGGAGGACAGCGTGTTGTTTTCAAAAGACAAAAAGCAAAGAAGCTCACTTTACGTTTTTTTAATTCACATGGTGGGCCGAATCCAGGAGCAACTGAGATTCTTGTTCTTGATGAAAAACTGAGTGATTCTGAACTAATTGCACTGGCTCCGGCAAACCCTCCTACCATTGATCAGGGGCCTGATCCTATTTCTGCAGCAAACATCACATGGACTAAACCTTCTAGCGGAGAAGAAGCAATGCCTATCGGTAACGGATCATTGCTTGCTAATGTTTGGACTGAGAAAGGAGGGAACGTTCTTGTTTCATTAGCTCGTTATTCGAAATTGGATAGTTCTGCCAAAAAAATAGGGACTTTGCGTTTTCAATTTAATCCTAACCTCAAAACATCATCGGAGTCTTTTCGTCAAATGTTACGTTTTAAATATGGTGAGGTAGTGGTGAAGAACATTAGGCAGGAAGAAAAACCTTCTTATTCATTTTTTGTGGATGCTAAGCGGGACATTTTGCATTTGCAATTTCGCAGTAAGAGTCCGGTTCCTTTAAAGGTGCTTTTTGATGGCAATGAAGGAAAGACCTCAGTTTTACAGGAGACGAAACGAATAGTTCAAACCAACAATAAACATGCGCTCGTTGTTCTGTGCGATGGGATGGAGGTTAAGGACAATAAACTACAGGCTATTGATCCAAAAAGGGCCTTTGATTTACAGGTCCATTTGGTTCGTGCGCAGGAAAATGAACAATTAGATAAATCCATTGGATCCGTTTCTAAGGTTGACGTCAATGGCGCCGTAAGTGCTCAAATGGAGGCATGGAACAACTTTTGAATCGAGGAAGTATTTTTCTTAGTGGCATTGAGAACGGGTCTAAAGTTTCTAAGGCTCTTGTTTTAAGGCGTTACTTGAGTGCATGCAGTGGAAAGGGACCGCATTCTCTTAATCCTGGACCTATCAAAGAAATTCATATTCCGGAACGTGAGATTGCGTATTGGCCACAAGAAAGATCAGAAAAGGCCATTGAGAATGTACTTAAGATGGTCAAACCATTATTAAAACTTAATGCCAAGGGTTCTCCTTTTCCAGGCTTTTGGGGTTCTGATTTTTCTCAATTGCCGCCGACTATGGATGGGCTTGATTCTTTAGTTGATTCATTACGTCCAATGCTCATTGGAATGACCGGGAAGCGTGTGTGTGTTCTCCCAGGTTGGCCGATCGATCAGGACATTTCTTTCAGGATTGATACGGTGACAGGGTTAGGTGTGGATGTTGTATATCGTGACCGAGAAATTAAACGATTAGAAGTTTATCCAAAGCAGAGGACGAGTGAAGTTTTTGGTCTTGGACCTTATGAAAAAAAAGTTCGTGAAGCTTTGCCCGGACCTTTCAAGATGCCAGCAATGATTTCATTCCTATCTCCTAGCTGGGTTGGTCCCCGAGTAGGATTGGATAATCTTTTTGTTACAATGAAAAGAGCAAATTTTAATGGATTAGAAGGGAGCTTAGCTGATTTTGAAACGTCTAAGAAAGCAGGAATTTATATGCTGATGCATGGAGTCACTCCTTGGACGGCTCATACACTGAAGGACGAGAAAACAGTAATCTCCTATTATATGAGTGACCGCAGGAGGCCATCAAGTTTCCCTTATTTTGGTACACTTCGACAAAAATATGAAGCTATAGATCCTTTTCACCCTACTGAATTCACTACCTACTCTCAGTATGGGGGGATAGAGTTTTTTCTCGATGCAGTTCGACCAAGAATGCTTGAGTATTATGATTATCATTGGCAACGACAGGCTCATCTGCACTTTCATTTTCTCGAGTATTATAGACGCATGTCCATCGCTGCAGGAGGCATACCTGTTTTCAGGTTTGTGCATGTACATGGAGACAATGTCATTAAGATGAGGCAAACTGTCTCAATGAGCCTTGCATATGGGATCAAGGCATTTAAGTGGTGGGTAGGTTGGACCATGTTTGATATTCACAAAGTTGTTGAAACTGAGCCCCCTCCTTTATCAGATATAGGGAAAGAGGTGTCTGGTATTAACAATACCATTGCATCCTTCAGTCCGAGTCTAACTGATGCTCGATCATTAGCTGTTTATCATACGGACCCTTTACCAACGAGTACAGTAAAGGCTCCAACTGATTATTGGGTGAAACCTGAAGGAGAGCACATTGTTATGGGAGTTTTTGAGGGTTCTAAAGGTGAACAGTTTATTGTATTAGGGAATCGTGACATTAGTTCTGAGCATGAAGTTATTTTAAATTTCACTAATAAAGTAAAGTCTATTCAACATATGAATAAAAAGAATAGAAATTGGGAAGAAGGGCATCTAATGAATGATCAAGGTAAGTTCCGTTTTAAATTAAAACTCAATCAAGGAGATGCCGAATTAATTAAAGTTGTATTGGGGGAGTGAGTTAAATTGTGTTGTTTTTACAGCCCGTTTATTTCCTTTCTTTGTGTTATTCTCGGTTGCTCATGTACTTGATTGAGAGGCAGTGCTAGGATTGATAGATGAATTTTTTTTTCATCTTTATTGCAGCATATATATTATGCGTAGCAAATGTATTTAGCCATGGATCAGTAGGTGATCCGGTCAGTCGCTCGTATCTCATTTTTCAGGGAAATCCCGAGTCTCCAACAAATGCGGCATCAGTAGCTGCTATAGAAGCTGCGGGAACACAGGCATTTTATGACTGGCATGAAGTGAGTCGACTCGTTCCGAGATATGATCCCGAGAGCATTGAACCTTATCGTGTCATTATTCCAGACGGTCAACTTGCTGGAGCTGGCCGCCAAAAATATTCTGGTCTGAACCTTGTCCGAGATGATTGGCCTGCGACTTCAGTAAATCCGGGCCCTTATCATGTAGTATTTGATGCCTNGGTTCCACACGATCCGAGTTATTTCTTAGCTTTCATCACCAGAGAGGATTGGACACCTAACCAACCTTTGAAATGGGATGATCTTGAGCTTCTTCCAGGTACAGATCACGTAGTTCGTGACGGTCATTACTATCGATTCACGGTTGATTTTCCGCATCGCATTGGACATCACGTNCTCTATGTTATATGGCAGAGGATTGATCCTGCNGGGGAAGTTTTCTTTTCTACAAGTGACATTGATTTTAGTGACGGTAAAGGTGTCGGTAATCCCGGTAACGGTGGTATAGATAATATGCCAGGCATCAAGGACATTAGAGCTGAAGTCGATTTTACTATTCAAAATGATTGGAATTCTGGATTCACTGGTGAAGCCGAAATTACTAATCTCGCAGATTATCCGATCAATTCTTGGGAGTTGGAGTTTAAAATTGAACAGGAAATCTCATCTTTTTGGAACGCAGAACTTATTAAACGTGAGGGCAATCACTACACAGTACGTCACTCTGGATGGAATCAGTCAATCCCTGTCGGGGGATCGGTGAAATTTGGATTTTCTGCAATACCGGGGAACCTAAAATCCATTTCGCCTTCACAGCTTAAACTTAACGGGGTTTCTCTTCATACGCATTCACACGAAGGCCATCATCAACCATTTGAGGTCAATGTTAGTGCTACACTGATGCCTTCCGGATTAATCGATCAATTCAATTTAAGTTTCCCAACCAAGATTGGGAGTTTCTATACGATTCAATCATCTTCTGATTTAAATCATTGGGAAATTATAGAATCTGGGATCGATGGGAATGGCAGCATTATTAGCCGCCAGTTTTCAGCAATTGGAATAAACGATTTCTTTCGTGTTAGCCAGGAGTGATCTGGTCCGGATTGGTTCTCTGCTGGGGTCCATTTTTTTGGGATTCAGGTTCCATGAATACTTTGACTATGAAAGGCTTAGAGGTTCTGTAATCTTGTTGGTATATAAACTAGAATGTATAAGAGACTCTCAAGCCACAGAACCTTTCGAGGCCAAGAGTTCCCACCTGAAGTTTTGGTGTATCGTATCGATAAAGGAAGTATTCCTCATCTGTGACATTACTTACAAATGCCGTAATGCTCCAATTATCTTTTCGATACCCGGCCCGTAGATTTATTACGGTATATCCTAGGAGCTCATCCTTTTCCAATCCTTCAAAAACAGAACGTGATATTGCGGAGCTGGTGTATTTCATGTCCGCTCCAAAGAAGAATCCATTATTGAATTTATAATCAACGCCAATAGCTGCTGTGTAATTTGGTGCATGAGGAAACTTTTCTCCAGAAAAGTCTAAAGTTGAACGGAATTGCGTAAATTGAAAATCCTCAAATTCAGTTATTGCTGCACCCAGAGAAGCAAACAGAGAGAGTCCTTTTGTTGGAGTAGCTTGGATTTCTAATTCACCACCGTAGATTTTGGATTCTTCTGCATTAGTTACTAGAGCAGTACTAACGTCACCAGGAATCTGAGCAATGCTGACCTGCTGGTCTTGCCAATCAAGGTAAAAAAGGCTTGCGGAGTACTTGAGTTTGTTATTTTTAGTGATTCCATTCAAAGAAAACTCATAATTCCAAGCCTTTTCTGAGTCGTATTCATATTTAAGATCATTGAAGCGGTCATATGCGATGGCGCCGGGCCGATAAGATTTCTGAGCTTTAAGTCCGAGTGTTTTATTTGCATCAAGTTTGTAAGCAATTCCTATTTTTGGAAGGACGGCATCATTTGAAGATAAATCTGAGCCTTTCTTACTGTTTAAGATTCCCTGTTCGTTTACTTCCTTGAATATACTTGAGAATCCTAATTCCTCATGATCGTAACGGAGTCCTCCAAACAAAGACCATCTTGGAAGGATCTGAAAACTGGTTTCTCCATAAATAGCGAAGTTTTCAAATGAAGTTTCATTGAATGTTTTATTCTCAAAATCGTTAAAAGGGAGACTTTGGTTAAGTGATTGATCAATGTCGCCATCTAAGAAATACAAACCTAAATCAGTCTTTAAGGGTCCATTTTTATAATGGGCTTTAAATTCCTGAGACACATCAATCTCATTAATTTTTCCATGCGCAGAAAGGTCTACGGAAGGAGTCTGAGTGATTGTCCTAACGACACCAGTGAGGCTTTCAAGGCTCCAGTAATCACTAATAGGCATAGAAATCGAAAGATTCACTTGTGATACTTCAGTGGACAGAGCAGGAACAAATGCTGGAAGGGTTTGAAGTCCCCAAACACGGTCACTCCATTTCACGCCGGCAGAAGGACCGTCCACGTCCTGATACTGAGGGGAATCGTAGGAGTGAGAAGCGCTCAGTGTGGCACTAGGACCTTTAGGTCCAGAGGGCTGATAAAGTATCTTCCCTCTAATCTGATAGTAATGATCTTCTTGTCTTTCTTTAAGTTCGGGTAATCCTTCGAATAGTGGGTAAATGAATTCCCCATTCTTGTGTTGAGTTTCTGCACTGATACGAACTGCTATCTGATCGTTAAGGGGTCCTGAAATCATGAAAGCACTTTCATAAAATCCGTTATCACCTAAACCAAAAAGTGACGAGTTTTCATGATGGAAAGTCGGATCGTTGGTTTTAATTTTTACATGACCGGCAAGTGAGTTTCTTCCTCCCAAGGTTCCCTGTGGGCCACGGAGTAGAGAAATGCCCTTTAGATCCCACGTCCCTAAAGCTCCTCTCCTAGATCCGTCTCTGGACTGAGCAATTCCATCTATGTATACTGTTGATAGAGGATTTCCTGAAGCTAGGCCGATTCCTTCAGCATTGATTCCTCGAATTAAAAATCCAGAATCAACAGAATCAGCCACAGTGACATTTGCCATAATTCTGAATGTTTCAGATAATTCCCGGATAAGAGAACGTTCAAGAAAATCTCCATCTACAAGACTAATGCTATTAAGAGTATCATTAGAATTATTAATTGAAATCGGGTCTTCATTAAGGCTTTGAGAATTTGCATTAAGAAGAAAAAGGAGGCTGAATATACCAGCAATAATTAGCGGTTTCTTTGGGTGTTTTCTTTGTTCTTTCACAATTAGGATCTATCAGAGCAAGAATGTGATTGTGAGTTATGGAATTTTAATTCATGCGCAGTTTAATCAGAACTGCGCATCAGAAAAACCCCATTTAGTATAGATATCATCAACTCCTGATTTTTTGTTATCACCGCTTAGAAAAACGAATGCATAGCGGAATGTTATTTTTTCTCCATCCTTAAGAATGAGATCTCCAGTCCCCCTTGGTTTTCCTTGAAAATGGGAGTACCCGAATGGATTTGCGGCTATTAATCCGTAATCACGAGCGTGCCAGGTAGTGGGGTGTCTAGGATTGGAGGGGTGATCGAATATTCCTATACCTACTTCGGCATCTTCAATTTTACCCCAATAATAAAGCCACTTAGCTGGCTTGCCCCAAATAGACTTCCCTGAAACGCCATTATTATTTATTGCTTTTCCTGTGGCAATGTCGCCTTTTAAGCGAAGTGCAGGATGTGTTCTTATGCCCATTGATCCTTCTTTGGTATCGCCGAATTTAACGTCTCCGTTGGATGCTATGATAGTTACTTCGTAATCAATGCCTCGACCTCCATTAGGTAGAGCAAAAAACCGAATTCGTGTCTTGTCCGAGCATTGGACGATTCCTTTAGGACTGTACCAGTCATTTTTTGTGATTATTTCATTCTTTCCTTTCTTAATGAATTCCTTGTGCCTGATTTTCCCCATTTTTTCACCGACATGCCAGAAGCTGATTCCATTCACATCTCCATGTGAATACCATAGTGATTCATGATGCGGATGATCATGAGCTTCATTAGGAGAATCTTTTTTTAAGGGCCAATCCCGAACCATTCGTTTACCGCTTGGACCAAGTATTGGGTACAGGACAGGCTTTGCCCTATCTTTACTGTAATGGTAAGTGGTGAATGGTTTATTGTTAATGGTAACTGTTATTTCCCCTTTATTTTGATAATCCAATTTTATAGATGAATTATCTTCTTTAGAGGAAGCTGAATTAGTAGTTAGTAAGATTAAAAAAAGGGAAGGAAGGTATTTTCTTTTCATTTAATTGGATACTATTTGAAATTGGAATTTTAAGTTGTTATTTAAATTTAAATATGTGGTTCAGGGTTGCGTCACATTATCAGTTCCTGGCTCTATCTTTCGTTCGTAAACAGTAGATCGATTCAAAGCCCAGATAACTATTGCTGTTATTATTGTTGCTATAAGAGCAAGGCTTGTCAGTAGAGAAATTAATTTTCCGAACACATAGCAATAATAGTCTCTATCTTCTTTAGAAACAAGCTATCCAAGTAGTGCAACATAGGCGCCGTCCCGGTCATTTTCGGGGATTAACGAAACTTCATCGATTTTCTTTAGATGAGGAAATTCTTCTAATATTTTTGCTACAAGTTGGCCATTTTCCTCATCATCTATACTGCAGGTGCTGTATACGATTCTGCCCCCGTCTTTCAATAAAGGCATTATGGATTCGACCATGCGAAATTGAAGTTGGACTAAATCTTTTGTGAACCCTGGCATCAGACGCCACTTTGCATCAGCTCTACGTCTAAAAACTCCGGTATTTGAACAGGGAACATCTATGAGTATGCGATCATATTTATTGTTCTGATTAAATAAAGAATTATCCCGACTTAATAGGTCTCCACTTTGGATTGTGACATTTTTAACTCCTAATCTTTGTAGGTTTTCTGTTAGCCGATTTGAACGGGGACCTTTAATGTCTGTTGCCGTGATATTTCCTTTGTTTCCCATGCCCAAAGCAAGTATGGAAGTTTTTCCTCCTGGGGCAGCGCAAACATCAAGAACTTGATGTGAAGAATTTGGATTCAACAAATTTGGAGCGATTGAAGTCGATGGATCTTGTGCATAACAACGACCATTAATGAGCGCTTCGAAAGGGAGTCTTTTTACGTGATAGAATTCAGGATAATTTTTTACAGGACATGCATCAGCATCAGAAAGATCTTTATCAGTGAGCCCTCCTCTAATTGGATTTGAGCTTATTGTGATGGGTGCAACCTTGTTAGATTGGGAGGCAATGAGTTCAGCTGTTTCAGCCCCGAACTGATTATCCCAACGTGAATAAATGTGATCAGGTATGGAATATTTGTCTGCAGGTTTCATCAAATTGAAATTTTCTAGCAACTGATCTTTTTCGCGGACTGCTCGTCTGAGTATTGCGTTAACCAAGCCTCGTGCTCTTGTTCTCGCGAGATTAACTGTTTCATTGACAGCAGCGTGATCAGGAACACGCATCAGGAGGACTTGATAAAGTCCTAGGTAGATAATACGTTTTATATCCGAATCTATTTTACCTTTTCGTAATTCATATAGCCAACTTTCAAGGACGGTAAGGTTTCGAATCACTCCGAGTGTGATGTTTTGGACAAATGCTCTGTCACGCGAATCTAGTCCAGAATTATCACATTGGCTTTCAATGATAGAATCTATGAACTTACTAGATTCTTCCCATTCACATAGGATTTTTATGCAAATTTTCCGTGAAAGTTGTTTGGGCATGTTTTAATACCTACCGAGATTATGATTAGTGGATTTGATAGTTTGACGGATGATTCAATTAATCACCATGGAAGAAAAATTGCTACCATCTTAGTGTGATGGAGTTATTCCGACCGGGACACTGAGGGCAGGGAAATCCTTCAGTGTTAAAGTAAAGACCAGTCCAAATTCATCTTCGGCTGAACGATGATCTACAACTAAGGCTCCGATACCAGCTGTCCAGCTATTAAGATCATAATGCAGAGAGTATTGTTGAAATTCTAAAGTACCATCATCAAATTCATATCGTTGTCTTGCGCTGAAACCCCAACGATCTCCAATACGGTAATAAGTTCTAAAGTCGAGAAGATCTGAATCTTCAAGTATAGGATGATCTTGCAGAAATCGGTGAGCAATGCTGAACTCTAGCTGATCAGTTGGCATTAAAGTAATCCGAGTATTTGATTCGGTATAATCGAATGGATTTTCAGTAAATAAAGGAACACCTATTTCATGACTTATTGAGAACCAAGGAAGAGGGGTGAAAGAAATCTCATTGTAGAGGTTTGAGAAATCTCGATCAAATTCAGGATCATCAATATAATGCTCCATATAGCTTTTTAAAGTCATCCAATTATGAGCCTTTCCGTCGCGATATGTTAAGAATTGTTGAGAAATCCCTGAACGAATAATACTCCAATCATTGATTGCATCGGTGGCAGTGAATTCAGATAAGTCAATGGGTCTTAACTTTGTTGATGATACCAGACGATCAATCTTTCCTATATCAGAATTAAGTTCATCTGCAGTAACGAATGAATAATTCATGAATGGTTCAACTGTGTGCCTCATCTTAGTTAAACCGAGCCGAGAGAGCCCTAAATCATTGTAATCTCTGGTTAATTTGAAAGAGGCATCGAGTCCAGCATGAATGGCCTTACGTGTATCGTTTTGATCCGTACCGTTAATTCTTGAGTAGGACGTTCCTCTGATTCCAATTCTAGGTGTTACATTTAACCATCCGAACAGTTTTTTAGGCATGGATACCTGATGATAAGTATCCATACGTGTAAATTCTGAATCATGTTTGTTACGAGAGCGTAGACTCTCAAATAAATTTTCAGAACCATTGATAAGATTATGACTTATGCCGTCACCTTGAAGGATTTCTTCACGTTCTCTTGTGCTTAATCTTTGTTCGTAAATGCCACCACTTAATTCACCACTATAGAAAATACCTGTTCTGCCGATTGGTCTTGTCACCAAGTCCAGAGCCAGTTCAGGAAGTCTGGTATCTGTCTGGTAGAAGTCATTTACTTGAAACCTAGACCAAAGGCTTGCGACAGCATTGGGGAAGACCTTTTGTAAATTAAGTATATTGTCCGGTTGTGGATCCAAGCGATACTCTTCGGGAAAAAAATCTTCATAAAAATACTGATCGCTGATTTTGTTGATGTCTATATCTAGATAAAATTTTGAATCTTCTCGATTATCGAATTCTATCCTGTGCTGTAAATTAACTCGATACCTTTCTGGGTCGATACGTTCATTTCTCGTTCGATTATTGTGAGTTAGAGATGTGTCCTGATCGTTTGCATAATAGGATTTTAAATGCCCAAAATGTTTGTTATTTTTATGCTTTTGAGATTTAAGGTCTAATCCTCCAGCAACGCCTCGTGATGAACGAAAATCTAAGTGATATGTTGCGAGTGCCTTATCTCCTATCATCATACCATATTTGTTTAGCAGGAAAGCGCCCCAATTATTTTTATATCCAGGTAAGAATTGATAGCTTTGTTCGGCATCCAATGGTTGTGACAAATAGGGGAGCCAGAAAACTGGAACCTTTCCTGCATACACTGTCATATTGTTAAATATGATACGGCGTTTTTCTTTTGGTCCGTTGAGTCCAACTATCTTAACTTCTTTGGCCTTGATCTGATAGTTCGGATTGGCACTGTCATGAGTAGTAATGATCGAAGAATGCATCGATATTTTATCGAGTTCTTGGATTTCACTTTCAAGATTTCCGGTCCTGTAAAACATGGGAGCTAGCCCGCTCCTCAATTCATTAGCTTTGATTTCGCCAGTATTGATGTTGTAAATCGCAGCCTCACCTTTATGAACTAGCTCGCCTTGATAGATTGATACATTGCCTTCTATATAGACGTCTCCAGATGATACGTGATATTCGGCCTGATCTGCATAGAGTTGAGTATCTCCGCAGCTGATGTGGGCATTTCCCTTAGCCTTTGCAATTCCTGTATCGTGATCATATGTGGTTTCGGACCCCTGAATGTCGATACTTTCACCTAGTTTAAGATCTAAAACTTTACTCCGAGCTGATAATAGAGGTGAAAAATGGATTAAAAGCGTCGAAATAGCCAAAAACAAGTGCGTTATGCGATTATTTATGTGTTTTTGCACTGAGTGGATATAGAGATCTTTAATTTTTTTATAAATTTAGACGCATTTGATAGTTTAGTAAAATAAATAGAATAATTGAAGCCTATAGAGGCATTTGAAGAGATTTTTTTTTAAAAATCGGGGAAAAGTTATATTCTCTAACCAAATGTTTCTCATTGATCACTGAATGTTGGGAAAGCATACGCCTTTTCGGCTAGGATTTTTCAACTCTTCTCGCAGGGGAAGTCTTGAGAAGAATACAGCACGATAGGAGTTCTTTATTTCGGATCCGAGTACTAGTATCTATTCCTGCACGTCGTAATCCAATGGTATTTAATCCTATGAGGCGGTTCTTTTGGCAGGCCATGCGGTAAGGTGGAATATCTTTTGTTATCGTGGAATTGCCTTGGGCTAAGCAAAGATCCCCTAAATGGACAAATTGGTGAAATACAGTCCCACCACCTAAGAAGGTTCTCGAGTCAATGATTACGTGACCACCCAGAAGACGATTATTAGCAATGATATTTTGTGTCCCTACTCAGAAGAGATCAGCATTTGCAATTATCAAAGAGATTTCCCAAATAATTTGTTATCTGAATTAGACCTTTTTGATGTGGGCCATCGTTCAAATCCACTAAATGTTCTCTGGCTTGTGAGAGTATTTCTTTTCCAGTCAATACCGCTCTTTGAATTGCTCCATCGTAATCTGCAATCCCTGCAAGAGTATTAACGTCAATAGGCTCTTTTAATAAGAGTCTTTCATTTAGTTTTTTCTTCTGAGTCTCAGTTCCTGAAGCAATTAGATTTAAGACTGGTAAGGTAAGTTTCCCTTTTGTGAGATCGGTGCCTAGTGTTTTTCCTGCGTTTTCTTCCTTACCGATTAAATCAACGCAATCATCATATATTTGATATGCTGTACCAACCTTCATTCCAAAATCATGTAATCTACTTTGAATTTCTTTGCTTGCTCCGGACAGCTTTGCTCCCAGTTGAGTCGATACAGCAAACAGTTCTCCAGTTTTTGATTCAATCATGTGAAAATATTCTTCACGTGTGAGGGTTAAATCGAATCGCCTTTGAGTTTGAAGTATTTCTCCCTGGCACACGGCTGAAGCAGCAATAGCAACGGATTTGCAAATATCAGGATCATCAAATGTTGCAGCCAATTCAAGGGCCTTCGCGAAGAGGCAATCCCCCAGAAGAACACTTAGAGAAGATCCCCACTTAGCACTTATGGTTGGCATGTTACGCCGAATTTTTGCATCATCCATTATATCGTCATGAATCAGCGTTGCTAAGTGCACCAGTTCGACAACAGAGCCAATTTTTAGGTGATTTTTTGTAATTTTTCCAGTTGAACCTCCTGCTAATATAGCAAGGGCCGGTCTAATTTTTTTACCGCTTATATCGCAAGCATAACTGACATATCCTTCGACGCCGGGATCAAAGGATCTTGCCTGTTCTCGAATGGATTTATCGACTTTAGCTAGATGGTCCGAGACGAGTTCAAATGGAAAGAGTAGGCCTTCGGGTAGCTGACTGCCATGCTCTTTTGGAGTTGTGGTATTATTAGGTCTCAAATGATTAGTTTTGAGGATTCACTTTGTGTCGCATTTATCAAGAAATTTCGTCATGAAAATAAGAATTAATTGTTCCTTTTTGGGTGACTTAATAACGAATCTTGATCAAAGAGCAAAGAAATAAGTTGTATTGGTTTAACCTATCCTAAATTATGGATATATGGGAATTGATTCTGTATCCAGTGTTTTAGATTCAGTTAAAAATGACGACGAGCCTCCAATAGAATATTCTCAAGAACTCCGTGCTCTTTGGCATGCCAAAAGAGGAAAATGGGATGAAGCGCATGATATTGTTAATGATATTCATACTGAGATGGGTTCATGGATTCATGCACATTTGCATGTAATTGAAGGTGATCTGGGGAATGCAGCGTATTGGTATAATAGAGCTGGCAGGAAACCAAACCCTCCTAATAAACTGGAATCTGAGTGGATTGATATTGTGGAAGCAAATCTGTAATTCCTTTTACGGTTTTTCTTATTAATAACTCATTTGATAGGTTACATGAGTGAAAAAATACCACTAATATTCAATCCTTCTGCTCATGCTGAGAAAGGAAAACAGTTTGCCGATAAATTGAGAAGCTTTTCGGAGAGGATCGAAGTTTATGAAACAAATAATTATTTTCATTTAAAAGAAATTGCGAGTGAATTAGTTTCTCAAGGGTGGCCGAAAATAGCAGTGGCTGGTGGAGACGGAACGATCAATGCGGTAATTAAATCAATTTTATTTTCAGATATTGAGCTTGGAATTTTTCCTACTGGAACTATGAATCTTTTTGCCCGTGAACTTGGGTTGCCTTTGAATAACTTGAAAACATGCTGGCAAGTGATTGAAGAAGGGAAGAAAAAGAAAGTTGATGTTATTAAGGCAGGAGAATCTATTTTTGTTCAAGTGGCGGGTGTTGGTTATGATGCAAAAATCATTGAAGAGACTAGCTGGGAAAATAAAAAGAAGTTCGGTAGATTCAGTTACTTAATTTCAGCTTTTTCTGTTGCGAATCAGGATCCACCGATAATAAGGGTCATTCCAGAATCTGGAGAAATAATTGAAGGAGCATTTGTTCTTATAGGCAACGGTGCTCTTTATGGTCCTGCTTTACGATTATTTCCTGAGGCTTCAAATGATGATCGACTTCTAGATGTAATGATCTTTAAAAATCAAAGTCCAACAGATATATTGCGCTATGTTTCAGGGATCACTCTTGGAAGGGTTGAAAAGACAAAGGGCATTGAATATGTAAGAACGCCTAGGATCAGGGTTGAAAGCGATGCTAAGGTGCCTTTTGAAGTTGATGGTGAATTGGCTGGAGTCACTCCTATAGAGTTCCTTCCGTGTACTAAGCAATTAACAGTTTTTGTTCCTTAATAACTTAATGTTTTGTAATGGCTGATGAATTCAATGTCAGTTTTATTGTTCCTTGTTGTGATGACTTTTCCTTTCTCAGGGAGTGTCTTAAAGCATTAGTATCACTAGAACCGATGCCGCAAATCGTGGTTTCTGATGCGTCAAGGGACCGAACCTCTGTCCGGTCATTATGTGATGAATTTGGTATCGAGTTAGTAGAGTTTCCTAAACCTTCTCGAGGTGAGCAGTTAGACGCTGGAGCAGCAATTGCTAAGGGCGAAATATTAGTTTTTCACCATGCGGATACTGATTTCACACAACAACACTATAATTCTTTGAATAATCTTTTTAAAAATGACCTGTCAGTTCTAGGTGGTGCATTTTTAAAAGATATTGTTGCATTGTACCCTAGTGTGAAATTTTTTGCATGGATCCATAAATTTTTCACCATGCATATTGGCACGATGTATGGCGATCAGAGCATCTTTGTTTTGCGTTCTGTTTTCCATGATTTGGGGGGATTTCGAGGTTTGCCTTTGATGGAAGATGTCAGTTTTTCTTCCAGATTGAGGGAGTATGGTCCAGTCAAAGTTATTTCACCTCCCTTGAAGAGTTCTGATAGAAAATTTTTGAAAGACGGGCACATTAAAAGGAAAATAAGGAATGCTTGGCTTGTTTTTTTATTTAGGATTGGTGTCAGTCCACAAAAATTGGAAAAGATTTATTATCCAGATGGGAACACCTAAGATTGATGAGATTAATTTTTAATGTATTATTTAATTTATCATTTATAAAAAGCTGATATTAAATTAAATACGAACGTGGAGAGATATTGGATAGTTTACATTCTAATTGGCGCCGGGACGGGCTGGCTCATTGCTTGGGCGGTCAATCGGCAGTTGGCAGAGATATTAAAGTATATAATTTTTGGAGCGATTGGAGGACTGGCGGGAGGATTCCTCATAGATATTCTCATCCGAGCATTTCGTGATATTGCACCGATGGCAGGAGCCGTTCTTGGCTCACTTGTTCTTCTTGCTTACTTGAAAAAAAAGTAAGCAGTAGCGCTAGTGTGTTAGCAAATAATCCATTTATCTGGGAATCATAAATTCTTCTTTAGTGAGATCTGTGAGGCTCCCTATTCTTTTCATTAAGTATAAAAAGCAACCAATCATAATTGCCATCAGAGGAATGCCTATGACAAGGTATCCGTAACCCATTACTTTTCCGACGGCGAGGTTATAACTTTCTTTATCTTTTGCCCCATTAAGTAAAAACATTGCTAGGAAGAAATTCATAAAAGAACTCAAAAGGAAACTGCCTGCAAACATCCAGGTTAACTTTAGGCGGAACGATGAGTATTCTTGCAAGTTTCCTCTTTCTTCAGCCGTCTTTTCAATTTTTGGGATATCGAAGATGTCTGGATTAAGTAAGAACACTTCAATGAGTGGCTTGTTTGTTCTGTGCGAATAAAGCATGACAACTCCCAAGATGAGAGGCACTGCAGCTTCTTTAATCGCAAAGAGTAGGGCCGCGTTATCTTTGACACTACCATCATCATTCCAGACATGTAATGTGATGAATCCTGTTAGCAGAACACTGATGATTCCTAGGATTGAATAAAAGTTAAACTTTTTAGTTTTAAAAAAGAACCATATCCCGTAGACAAATGGAAACGCAACGGCGATAGCCATCCCATATTCAGGGCCAACGTGCCAGATTCTATCAGCACTCTTACTTAATTGGCTTAGCGCAATTATTGGCAAGAGCACATTTACAAAAATATTTGTGAGAGGGTTCTCTTCTTCCTTTTTATGATTCATCAGTTAGGGGATTGATCTGAGAATGTTAATCTAATGTTGAGGCAGTAGCTGTTGAGTCGCTAATGCCGGGTATAATTGTTTTAGGGCTAAATTTTGGGTATTTTGTTTTTAGTTTATTACGGAGCTCTGAGGCTTTCTCTTTTTGATTTATTTTTTCATGTGCAAAAGCACTCTTCAGTAGAGCGGTAGGAGTCACTTTTTCATCTTCTATTGCGTATGTTGGTTTAACTAATCTTTGGATGGCTTTTTCATATTCTTGTTGTTGCAGCGCTATCTCTCCCCATAAAAGACAAAGCATTCCATAAGTCCTGCTTTTTGGTTGAAGAGTCAGACCATTTTCAACGGCAATTTCAGCTTCATCAAAGTTCTTTAATGCTAACAGGGCTGCTGATTTATCATGTAAAACGCGAGCGCGGTTATTTGAAGGTTGATTAGTTTCCAGATAATAATCAAAGGCCGTAATCGCTTCTTTATATTTTCCAGTAAATAGATGAGCTTGTCCTAGATATTTCCAAATTACTGCTTGCGTTGTTTCAGGTTCCTGCGGATTGCATGCTACACTTAAATAATTGGAGGATGCTTGATAATCACCACTGTCGAAAAGATTAATTCCAAGCCATAGATATATTTGAGGAGGAATGGTAATTTTATGAATCCTTTGGCTTAAAGTTTCTACTTCTTTGCGGACCGCTTCCACTTTCTGTTGGGAATATTCGGCTAGAATTATGCGGAGAGTCGCTCTGTCATTATAGATTGATCGATTTAGTTCTCTTGCCTTTCTCAAAGCGGTAGATGATTCTTTAAAGTTCTGTAATTCGAATTGTCCCCAACCTATCCAGAAATAGGCTTCAGACTTTGCGCTGCTATCAGGAAATTTTTCAATGAGGTTTTGATAATTTTTAATCATTCCTGCGTAATCTTGCTGCTGGCCTTTGATTAAAGCGACCTGCTGATATGCTAGTTCAGTGGATTCTGAATCTGGGTGGTTTGTAATGATTAAATTTAAATCCTGTAATGCGGATGTGTAGTCTTCAATTGCTCTATAATTTAGCGCGCGTTTAGCGAGTGCATTAGGAACTCTAGCTTCATCAGGATACGTTGAAATGAAATCGCTGAACGCGTTTATTGATTTGCGGTAATTTTTGCTTTCTGTGTGGGCCCATCCCCGTTTGTACAATGTGGATCCTCTCAAATTATTGGGAATGTTTGAGATTCTTATTTCATCATAAGAATTACCGGATTCTGCATATTGCTTTTTGTTAAAGTAATGTTCGGCTTTTAATAAAAGAGCCATATCGATATTCTTGTGATTAGAATCACGAGGCGTCTGCCATTCGACAAAGTTATCGACATATTTTGGTATGCTCTTACTTCTCAAGTTAAATAATGAGAGTAATTTCCTGTATTCCGATTCGCTAGCTTCTTTGCTAGCAGGATAATGCTCTCGTAACATAATATAGACGCTCACGGCATCTCTGTGGCGCTGGAGTTGTCTGAAAGAATTGCCGACCATAAGCAGCATCTTTGGCCTGATTGTTTCAGACATTGGATAAGCGCCTTTTGAATAGGTACTTATGACCTGCTGATAATTCTTTTCAGAATAATATGTTTTGATGAGATGGAACTGTGCATCAGGTTTCCATTCATCTCCGCCCTGCAAGTTGAGTGCTTTAGTTAAATATTCTTTCGCTTGATCTTCTTTACCGATGGAGCTGCTCATCAGTCCTGATTTAACGAGCGCTTCAGATTTTATGTCTTCACGAGTTGTGATTTTATCTAGAGAAAGAAATGCTTGGATTGATTTTTCGTTCTTTTCTAATTCAGAGTAAATTCTGGCTATGGTTAGAAGTGCTGCTTCGAGGTAAGGATTTTCATTTTGAATTGCACTTAACTCTTCGTATGCAGCCAATGCTGCTTTATTTTTTTTTATTTCTCGTAAACATCGAGCATGATAATAGGCGGCTGAAAGCTGAATATTTTTTTTAGTCGCAGTTTTTTTTGCAGTGTTAAAAAACGTTGATGCTTCTTTGTATTGATCATTTGAATAATAAATTGACCCGATCCTGTAAGAGGCAGCATTTAAATATTCGGAGGAACTGAAATTCTCGATGATTTTCAGGTAAGATTTTTCTGCGCCTGAGACGTCCTTTTGTTTTAATAATGATTCTCCGAGACGATACCATGCGGATGCGGATTCATTTGCTGATGGTTGGATTTCTAAATATTTTTGATAGTAGGAAGTTGCTAGCTCCCATTGTTTCTGACTATAAACATAATTCGCATATTCGAGGAGATTGTTAGCTTTCTCTGCTATCGGTGTATTTTTTTCTATTTTTGGGGGTCTGAGTGGAGGGTTTACGGGTTCTGCACGGGGGACAGTTTTATCAATTTGGATAGGCTCTGCTTTAGGAACGGGACTTATAGGTTCTGCTCGTGGCGCAGATGCATTATTAGTTGTTTCTTCAGTGATACTTGTGCCCGGAATTAAAGGTTCTAATTCCTGACACTTTGCAGTGAGTGAATTAAAAGCTGTGACTAGTATAAAAACCTTTGGCAGTGTTCTAATGATGCTCATTGAGGCGAATTATTAGCTTCTTCAGGTGGAGCAGTGGCAAAAGAGATATTCCATATGTTTGCTTGTTTGCAAACATTTAAGACTTTAACGATATGGTCGAAGGAAGCTTCACGGTCACCACGCAATATTAGTGCCTGGTCAGGATATGCTGCAACAATATCATTAAACATTTTTAGTAATTCTGGTTCTGATTTACTCACGCCTTCAATAACCATTTTTCCATCTTTGTGAACATTAACAACAATCTCTCCGATTGTTCTTTTTGGAGTTTCACCGGAAGTGGCGGCTGGAACACTGATGTCTATTTCTGTTTCGAATCGTGCATAATTCCATAGTACTATGAAGAAAATGAGGAGTAAAAAAACGATATCAATCATAGGAGCCAATTGAATTCCCGTGCGCTCTGAGCCGAACTGTGATTGGAATTTCATTTTCCTTTATTAACTGATTGTTTTCCTTAGACTCCACGAATGTCTGCAGGTCTGTCAACAGTATCATATTTTACTGTCCTTGATCTGCTTCCACTGGCTCTTTTATATTGTGCTGCTAGGAGTGCCATTATGTGTGTTGAAGCGGCCTCTAGTTCTGCAACCAGACCTTGTACACGACCCCTGAACATTGAATAAAAAATGAGAGCCGGAATCCCTATACATAGTCCCCCTGCGGTGGTCAGTAGAGCTTCTGAGACACCACTAGCAAGACCAGTTTGTTTAGAGCCGACAAAACTATGTTGTGCTATTTCCCGGAAAGCTTTGATCATGCCTATTACGGTTCCTAAGAGTCCTACCATTGGTGCGATTGCACCAATGTCTGCTAAGTATTGAATACGTTGATGAAGTAGGCTTGCTTGACGTGACCCTTCTGATTCTGTTACCTCTCGAACTTCTTCAAAACTAGCTAACGGGTTTTTTGTGGCAAATTTTAAAGTCTTCGAAGTAATTCGAGAAATGCATTGATCTTGGCGGTTGCATACAGAGAGTAGTCCGAGATAGTCCTGCTTGCGGATCAAAGAATCTGCAGATCGCATAAAACGACTACTTACCACGGCTCCTCTCCTAACCGTGAGAGTGTAGAAAATGATCAAGAAAACGGCGGCTATAGAAAGTGCAGCTAGGGGCCATGCCAGAAATCCGGTCTCCTTAACAAGTTCCAGTAGAGTAAGGTCATCACTTGGGCTCGATGCGTTGGCTTGAACTGAGTTCTGACCACTTGCTGATCCTATTATTAATAGGATCACAAGGCTGATTCGGATAAGGATAAACATTTTGAGAATGTTGTATAATTCAGGTAATTATTGATTAAAGATGCCTCTTTTCTTAATGTTTTTCAATTCCTCCTTATATTAAGAATTTGTCTTTTAGTGGATTTCTTACATTTAATTCGATAAATAGAATACGTTTACCATGTCCGCTGACTTTCAAATTTCGCCTATTAATCTTATGAGTAAGCTTCAAGAAGTACCTCATAAGCCTGGTATTTATCTTATGCTGGACCGACTTGGGCGAGTAATTTATGTTGGTAAAGCTAAGGATTTAAGGAAGAGGCTTTCCAGTTATTTTACTCCATCCAGGAAACTTAGGGCTGACATTAAGACAAGGGCGCTGATTGATAGCATTTGGGATTTTGATCTTCATGCAGTGAAAAATGAAACTGAGGCTCTGCTCCTTGAGGGTAAATTAATTAAAAAGTATCGCCCAAAATACAACGTGGTTTTCCGCGATGATAAAAGATTCATGATGTTAAAGGTGAATCTTTCGGATCCCTTACCGAGGTTTCAATTGGTGAGGGTTCGAAAAGAGGATGGGTCACGCTATTTTGGTCCTTTCCCTCATTCAGGAGCATTACGCTTCACCTTTCATTGGATTAATAAACAATTCAGTCTTAGGGCTTGCCGTTCTAAATGTCCAGGAGAGTCCGATTATAAGCATTGCAATGATGATGTCATTCGTAATTGTGCGGCACCCTGCATAGGTAAGGTCAGCCCTGAGGAATATAAAAACAATATTGAAGAGGCTTGTCGTTTTCTAGAAGGAGGGTGGCGTGATAGAATTTCTGAAATTGAGCGTCAGATGAATGAAGCGTCTTCTAATAGAGAATATGAGCTAGCGGCAAATTTTCGAGATATGATTGATAGCTTAAAAAAAATTCTTCAGCCCACAAGGAGATTCACAAGGGGTAGAGGAATTCCTGGAGTTAACATTAACCCTATTGCAGACATACAGGAGTTAAGATCGTTGCTTGGCATGGAGGTGACTCCGATCACGATGGAGTGTTTTGATATTTCAAACATTTCATCAAATCACATTGTTGCATCTATGGTGAGATTTGAAAAAGGTGTCCCTGATAATTCAAATTATCGTCGCTACCGTATCAAAACAGTTAAGAGCCAAGATGACTTTTCTAGTATGGCTGAGGTGGTGAGGCGTAGATATTCAAGAATTCTTTTAGAGGCTAAAAAGAGTATTGATAAAGAATCTGTAGAATTGACGCGAGAACGTCCCTCAGAGGTTGTGAAGCGTTTGAGTAGAACAAGTTCTCGGATCAAGCTTCCTGATTTGGTTATTGTGGATGGAGGTCGAGGCCAGCTTTCAAGCGCCCTTAAAGAGCTGCAGAAACTGGGCCTTGAGGACCTTCCAATTATTGGCCTTGCTAAGAAAAACGAAGAAATTTACAGGCCAGGTGCTATTGCTCCTCTTCGTATTCCTCATGAAAATGGGGCATTAAAGATGCTCCAAAGAATACGCGATGAAGCTCATCGTTTTGCTAATTCATATCACCAGTTACTTATGAAGCGTAGGATTGAAGAGAGTGTACTGGATGATTGTCCTGGTCTTAGTGAGGTTCGCAAAAAAAAATTACTGAAAAAATTCGGTTCTGTTGTCCGTATTAAGAAAGCGAAACTAAAAGAAATTGCCGAAATAAAAGGTATCAGCCCTAAAATGGCAGAACAGATCATTGAATATTTATGTTAAATCGCCCTACGCTCCGATGATTCTTGACGCGGATACGTCGAGGGCAGACCTTAGAACAATTGAATTTTTTAATCAGTAACTACAGTAAAGAAGTGAATTTTATCAGTTCTTTGATTTTTGTTTTTCTCTTTCCTTTATTTATTCAGGCAGAGGAGGATCAAAAGTTGTCCTCTGATCCTTCAGCTCCGAAACCTGAAGTTATACCAAAGGCATTACCTGTTAAACCATTAAATAATAATACTAATGAAAACAGGAAGGCCCTTCGTGCGTTACCTCTTGTGCTTGATGATCCTGAATCTGAGGAGAAGCCTTTAAGGGCTTTGCCTTTGAACAAAGAAAAAGAAGATGGAGGAAAGAATGGGGTTACGACTGATGATGATCCTGAGTCTGAGGAGAAGCCTTTAAGGGCCTTGCCTTTGAACAAAGAAAAAGAAGATGGAGAAAAGAATGGGGTTACGACTGATGATGATCAAGGGAATAAAGAAGATAAGGAAAAGGAAGCTCCGCCCAAGAAATTTGAACTACCGCCTCTCCCCCCCCTCAATGAGCTAGATTTAGCTAATGTTGATAAGAAAAAATCTAATATCAAAGCTGCATGGGAAACTAAAACAGAAGCACGGACCCTCACTTTGAAAGTTCCTGCACCAAGAGGTCAGATAACTGATAGGAACGGAGAATCACTTGCTCAAAACAAGTTAGGTTATTTTGTTTCGTTAAAATTTCCTTATCTTGAAGATCGCAGTGACGAGAATATAATCAATTATGCTAATGAGCGTATTGATTTTGTTTCATCTTTACTGAGACGAGATTTATCTATATCTGATGAGCGAATTCTGAGCCATTACAAGGACAGGAGATGGTTGCCTTTGCCTTTTTCTACAATACTAACGGATGAAGAAAAACAGGCTTTTAAAAAGAACCCTAAGCCTGGTCTGGAGCTTTTTCCAACATATCAGCGCTATTACCCTGGTCATAGAATAGCATGCCATTTGATTGGCTATGTTGGGAAAAAGGCAAAAGCACCTACCGGTCCTGTTGCCCCGGGTGAATTACTTTGGCCAATTACGGAGGGGAGGGAAGGATTAGAAATGACTTTCGATGATCATCTACAAGGCTCGGCTGGAAGAATAAATTATCTATTTGATACGAACGGAGCAAAGCTAGCCGAAGAGATGGTTGCTCGGCCAGTTCCGGGGAATAATGTAGTAACCAGTATTGATCTTGAAATGCAGAGCCTTGCTGAGAAATCTCTGGAAAGCCACACGGAAAGGGGGGCTTTTGTTGTTATGGATTGTCATACTGGCGACATTTATGCTATGGCCTCAAGGCCGACCTATGACATTAATGTTTGGGTTCCTTCGATTAGCAGTAAGCAATTCAAAGCCCTTCAACAAGATCCTAATCTTCCTCTTTTTCCGCGAGCTTTTAGGGGGCAATATCCTCCTGCCTCCACATTTAAAATCGCCGTAGCTTTTGCGGCTTTGGAAAGTGGAGTGGTGGACCAGGAGACACTGATTGAATGTCCTAAATCACTTCAGATAGGAGATAGAATTTTTCGTAATTGGAGTAAGAATAAAGAAGGAAAGCTTAATATTATGAATGCCATTATGCGTTCCTGTAATACATGGTTTTATGTTGTTGGTGGGTATGCTGGTGGAGATGAAATTGCTTCAATGGCGCATCGCTTTGGGTTTGGAGCGAAGACGGGCATTCCTTTAAATGCTGAAGAGGATGGGTTTATACCAACAGATATTATATTGCGCGAAAAGTATGGCCATGCGTTTACTGGTGGGTATGTTGCTCATGCCTCAATCGGTCAGGGATATGTTCTTGCAACTCCTCTCCAAGTGGCTCAAATGATGGCTGGCGTAGGTAATGGTTATGTCGTTCCCAAGCCTCGGCTGGTTTTGCAGGTTCAGGATCTTAATAATAACGTAACGAAGTCCTTTGATCCTGAAGAACGGAATGCGTTAAATCTAGACTTAAAGAATTTATGGTTAGTTCGTCAGGGGATGGTTGATGTTGTTAATGCCAGTGCAGGTACTGCTAAGAGAGCAAGGAATGATCATGTTACTATGGCGGGGAAGACCGGGACTGGTCAGTGGGTTCAAAATGGAGAGGATTTACTAATTTCTTGGTTTGCAGGTTTTGTACCTGCAGAGAATCCAAGGTTTGCTTTCGCTGCGATATGCGAAGGGAATCCCGGTGAAGAAATTTCGGGTAGTAATAAAGCGGCTCCAATGGTTGGTGAATTTTTCAATACTTTGTACAAGTTAAAAAACGAGAGGGGTGAATTGAAGGGATATTCAAAAACTGCAGTCGCTTCATCGTTTGAATTACCAAAACCTGGGGATGATCAGCAGGCCGAGAGTAATCAATCCGTACGGTCTGAAAGTCCATTTCGCAGAATATTTAATCCCTTTCGAAAGAAAAGATAAACCGTTAATCATTTCAGATACGACCCATGGAAGTTCAAGTTGCTACTCTTTGCGATTCTGCACATGATTATAATCACAAGCTTTGTATCATTGGTACCTTTGATACAATTTGTTCAACTCACTTGCCCGTTGTTCATCCTCAGTGTGCAATAGCTCTTAGAATTTGTTTTAAGCCAGGAGATGAGGGTGATCATGAGATCGCTATTAATTTCATAGATGATGATGGCAAGCCCAAGATGCCATCCATTCAATCAAGGATAACGGTACAACTTCCCCAGGATGCATATTTCCTCACTCGTAACCTTGTCATTAATATTCAGCGTCTTCATTTTGACAGTATTGGTCAGTTTTCAATAGATGTGAGTGCGGATGGTAATATGCTTACGAGAATTCCTCTCAGAGTAATGCTGGTTGATAAAAAGGAAACCAGCTCATAATCATTCAAAATAAGTGTCTTCATGAGAATAGGGAGGGGAGCAGCAGCAGAGTAAGCGAATTGGACCGTCTCCAGCTGCTGTTATTTGGTGCCATGATCCTGCTGGAATTAAAATGGCATCACCTGATGATACTTTTTTGAATGTACCGTCAATTTCCATTTTTGCTTTTCCTTCCAACAAGAAATAAAATTCTTCACTTTCTTTATGATAGTGTCTTTGAGTGGATCCTTTTGCAGGAAGTTTTGCCTCGGCCAGACTTTGATTCCTTACAGGGGCATTGCTCTGATCTAAAATACTGAGAATAGTTGATCCGTCCTTGGTCGTGAATGGTATTTGCTTATGAATACTATTGATATGCATAGAAGTAGTTTCGGGGCATGATGATAGAAGTTGCAAGTTTGACTTTCAGACTGATGCTAGTGAAATATTAAGAATGATGCCAACTGATCAAAGTCATCGTCATTTTCATTTCATAGGGATTTGCGGCACTGCCATGGGAGCAGTTGCTGCGGCCATGAAGGATCGTGGATATACGGTGACCGGGTCAGACCAGAACGTTTATCCGCCAATGTCTGATTTTCTTGCAGATAAAGGGATTTCGATAACTATGGGTAATATTCCTGAAGGAGTTAGTTTAGTTATTATTGGTAATGCTATGAGCCGTGGCGATGTTGAGTTGGAGGAGGTCCTCGATCGCAAACTTGCCTATACTTCACTCCCGGAATTGATCAAGAATGAGTTCCTTCAGGGTAAAAGGAACATTGTTGTTACAGGTACACACGGGAAGACAACAACATCTTCTATGGTGGCTCATATCTTAAAGTTTAATGGACATGACCCTAGTCATATGATTGGAGGGATCCCTTTGGATCTTGGGCAAGGAGGAAAGTTTACTGATTCTGACTTTTTTGTCCTTGAGGGTGATGAATACGATACTGCATTTTTTGATAAGCGTTCAAAGTTCGTTCATTATTTACCTGAAGTTGTTATTGTAAATAACATTGAATTTGATCATGCAGATATTTTTGATGATATAGATGATATTAAATTGAGCTTTAAAAGGATGTTGAATATCGTTCCTGGGAACGGTGTTGTTTTTGTTAATGGGGATGATTCAGATGCTGTTGATGTCACTGTCGATTGTCCTGCACCAGTCATTAAAGTTGGAGTGAACGGTCAATGTGAACATTGTCTTGATAACATTACCTTTCGTTCAGGATGGTCATCTTTCACTTTAAATGGTTTTAAATATGAGATTCCTATGGATGGTGAGTTTAACGTCCGTAACGCGGCCATGGCAGTGAGTGCTTCATTGTTTGTTGGTCTAGAGGAATCCGAAATTGCAGAAGCTCTGGCTAATTTTTCTGGAGTTGCACGTAGACAGGAGTTCAGAGGAGAGGAATCAGGAGTAAAGATCATCGATGACTTCGGTCACCATCCCACAGCGATAGGATCGACGATTGATGCTATCCGTCAAAGATATGAAGGTTCTCGGATCTGGGCACTCTTTGAACCGCGCTCCAATACCAGTCGGAGAAATTTAATGCAGGATCATCTAGAATCCGCTTTATCAAAGGCGGACGGTATTTTTATCAGTGAAGTTCTCGATCCAGAAAAGGTTCCTTCAGGTGAATTGCTAAACATTGATTCAGTAATTGAAGGTCTACGAACAAAAGGGAAGATAGCTTTTCAGGGTTCAGATTCTGATGACATAGTAGAAAAATTAATACCGCTCACTGAGCCTAACGATGTGATTGTTGTTCTGAGTAATGGAGGATTTGGCGGAATTCATACAAAATTACTACAAGGGCTCCAATGATGTTCGCAAAATAAATGGTAAGGTTCCTTTATATATTGATTTTAGCAGGATCGTTTTCATCTTTTAATGCCGCGGGTGAATCGATTTCGCATAAACATATTCTGAACGGTGTTGGACAACTCGTTGTTGTTGTCACAGATGGATGGGATAGTTCTGAGGGTAAGTTGATGTGTTTTATTCGTGAAGGTCGTAAATCATGGAGGCCAAAATTGAAGAAAGCCATTCCTGTAATGTTGGGTTCTAAAGGTCTTGCCTGGGGCAGAGGAGTTTTCACTGAAACTGAAAAAAAAATTAAAAAGGAAGGTGACGGATGCGCTCCTGCTGGAATTTTCAAGATTGGTAAGATTTATGGAGAATCTGAATCATTACTTAATAAATCTAAGTATCCTTACCACAAAATTACCAAATTAGATGCTTGGATTGATGATCCGAAGAACCCTCTTTATAACAAGCATGTAAGGATAGGCTCCCGTGATGAGGTGCCTGTTTGGTTTCAATCTCAGCGGATGCGGCTCGGTGACCCGGCATACAAATGGCTCATTGAGATTCGTCATAATAGTGATCCTCCAAAGCCGGGATACGGCAGCGCGATTTTTTTCCATGTTCAAAGAGGCCCCGGAAGAAGAACGACTGGATGCACTGCAATGAAATTAATTGATCTTGAGCGTCTGATAGTTTTTCTCAGGAAAGATAAGAACCCTCATTATATCCTTTTACCATATTTTGAGTATCAGAGAAAAATTAAAATAATGAACCTTCCTGATTTTTCTTACTAGGCATGAACTTAATTAAAATACTCTGCCCAACTTGTTTTGAGGTTTTCGAAATTGTCCCTCCTCCTTTCTCAGAAATACCGGCAGAGCTTGATTATGACTGTGAGGTGTGTTGTTCCCCTTTGATTATTGATCTGTTTAGAAAGGGAGATGAAATAACAGTTGAATCACGCACTTTGAGTAATTGATCTCATGCCACGTGTTTCTGTTATTCTTCCTGTATATAATGCAGATAAAACTCTATACAGTGCTGCGAAAAGTTGCCTGGATCAGACATACAAAGATCTGGAATTGATCATTATTGATGATGGCTCAACAGATAGAAGTGCCGAGATTTCTAATTCGCTTGTGAGTTCCGATCCGCGTGTCTCTTTCATTCAATGTGATGAAAATGTTGGTGTATCAAGTGCAATAGAGAAGGGAAGGCGAATGGCCAGTGGATCATTCA
>JABSSR010000120.1 GCA_013213965.1 Verrucomicrobiales bacterium
AAAGTAAAAGAGTTCATGTCAAAGACCATAGAATTCGCTAAAGAAAATGGATATGTCGAAACGATAACAGGTCGTCGTCGTTACTTGCGTGATATTAATTCTTCAAACGCGATGATTCGATCAGCCGCAGAGCGGACCGCTATCAATACTCCGATTCAAGGCACCGCTGCTGATATGATAAAATTAGCAATGACGAGAGTGCAATTGGCTCTGAACGAGGGCGACTTTGATACCCAAATGATTCTTCAAGTTCATGATGAGCTATTGTTTGATATGGCAATAGATGAAGAAACCGAAATTAAAGAAATGGTTGTGGAGGAAATGAAAAACGCATTACCTCTAAATGTTCCGATTACAGTTGATGTGGGGACAGGTGATAATTGGCTAGAAGCTCACTAAATCTGAGAAGATTAAACTAAGAATTGAGCTATATTTAGCGGACTTGCGTGGGTCAAACAACACAATATATCTAGAATTATATGCAAATATGTAGCTTAAAGGATAACGATTTGAACTTCCTTCTTTAGTGGGCAAATTAGGTAATTGAAGCCTAATTGCAGATAAAATGGAAACTTTCTGTAAAAATTGATGAATTTTTCGTTATCAGACTCGTCCAATGAAGAAGAACAGATCTATCGCAATGAAGGGTCTGTAGAAATAGAAAATTCGAACAAAGAAAGAGATGCACAACTCATTGAGCGTTGTCAGTCAGGAGACTACACAGCATTTGATGAATTAATTACAGCCTATAGAGGCAAAATTTATGCAATGATTTTTAATATGGTTAGGAATGATGCAGACGCTTGGGATCTTTCTCAGGATGTATTTATAAAAGTTTGGAAAGCACTTTCAAAATTTGAAGGTCGATCAGCATTTTATACCTGGCTTTATAGGATTGCTCACAATGTCACTTATGACTGGCTACGTAAGAAAAAGATAAGGGGGGCCGGAGAATTTAATGACGAAATGCTTAATGAAGCGGAGCCTGGTGCTCTGACAGCACCGAAAACATTTGATACTCCAGATCAGAATGTTCAAAGGGCTGAACTCCGAGATAAAATGACCATAGCAATTAATTCCCTGTCAGAGGATCATCGAGAAGTGATCCTGCTAAAAGAAGTCGAAGGCTTAAGTTATCAGGAAATAGCAGAATCAATTGGGAGTTCGATTGGGACCGTGATGTCTCGATTGTATTATGCTCGGAAAAAATTACAGGAAACTCTTAAAGATAATAATTATGACTGAAAAAGAAGAACTGATCACTCGTTGGATTGACGGTGAACTCAATACTGAACAGGAGCTTGAATTTAGTAAATTAAAAGAATCTGATCCGGATTTATGTGTAAGTCTCAAGGCGACGGCCGAGAATGTTCGTGAAGTGTTACGTTCTGAATTTAATTCTGATGCAGAGGTTCCGTATGGCGATTTTTTTAATAGCCAGATAGAAAAGAGGATTCGACAATCTCATACGAAGGAATCAGAAGTTAGAGGCGTGTTGAATGCAGGGCTAATCTGGATCAAGTCTCCATTCACTTGGGCCTCAGCATCTGCGTTTTGCTTGTTATTATTCTTATCTAATGGAAACGTGAATTCTACTGTCGTTTCCACGTATTCTCCTGATCCTTCAGTAAGGATTGTCAGTGCCGAATTTA
>JABSSR010000121.1 GCA_013213965.1 Verrucomicrobiales bacterium
AAATGTACCTCACTGACAGTCAATAACTCGGTAAGGTCAGGAGGAATTGTAGAAATAGAAACATCAGCTCCAAATACGATGTCCGAGCTTCCTGATCTTTCATTATGGATCTCAACAGCCAGAACGTTCCTACCTGATTTAAGGAGACCCGTAATATCACCCTGAATAATTGAGCCATACTTAGCCTCACCTCTTTGACCCGGAGTCTGCCAATTAACTGAACCTACCGGCATTAATTTTCGGCCAATTTCCTGACCATTGAGATACACCACGATCCCATCATCAAAGACCCCATCCATTAGGATTTTTGCAGAACGGAATGCGCCACTCCAATTAAAATCTTTTCTTAAATAATAAGTGTACTTACCACCGGTCGTCCAAGGTGTTTGAAAACCAGGGTCTGGCATTTTATTAGACGCTCCTTCCTTACCAAAAATGCCCGGCCCCTCATTCCAAGACGAATCGTTAAATTCCACACCTCGCCATGAGGTTTCATTATCCACACCACTTTGATCATATTTCCACACTGAACCTAACCCAATGATCTTTGTAGTTTGGCCTGCATCTTCAGCAGGACCTGTTCCAGGAGTTCCATCAGGAGCCAAACTCACGCCCCAGTTCTTCCAGTGCTTGGCTCCACGGTTCTCATGAACAAGTCTCAAAGTATGCCCGGCCCCATCAGCCGCAATGGGCCATTTTGATCCATCATCATTATATTCCACTTCAGCCATTATCACTCCATTCTTATCCTCTAAGACAATCAACTCGCCCCCATTATTCAAACTCCCTTCCCATGGACCATAAACCTTGACTGAAGCAGGTATTGAGTACGCTTCTCTCAGAGTTTGCTCATCCACGGATGAAAGAAGAATACGCTCCCACTTTTTAAGAAACGCTCTATCTGGTTCAGCCTCATCAAAGTCAGGGAATTCAAATTCAACTCCATTACTCATCTTCCAACGTGAAATATCCTTGGGAGTTACCGTTAGGTTTTGAATTTCAATATATTCAGGCTTGTCTCCTTTGGGATTATAATGAATCTCACTGAAAACAACTTGCTCAGCGGAAGATGTCGCACAAAGGCAAAGTATAATTTTCAGGCCAATAGTAAGAGCAATGAAAGCTTTCATATGAAATAGAAGAGGTTAAAACAGGATATTAAACATCCTATATGATTTAAATTGAATGCAAAAGGAGTGCATTTCAACCCTGCAACTTATTGACTATATGATTTCAATCGGATTCAGCTCGTGTTAAAGTTATTATAGTAGAATCAGTTTAATTCCCATGTTTCGCCTCATCACCCCACTCTCCATAATTCTAATCTTTTCAACGATTCAACTTAATGCCGAACTCGCAATCTCTGAGTTTATGGCCTCTAACGACTCAACGGTTCCGGATGAAGACGGGGAATTCACAGACTGGATTGAAATAATAAATGAGGGAAATGAACCGACAGACCTAGGAGGCTACCATTTAACGGACAATGAAGATGATCTTACTCAATGGACATTTCCAAGGATCATTATGGCACCAAACTCAAGGATCATTGTCTTCGCTTCTGGAAAAGATCGGACCGATCCAGAATCTCCATTGCACACTGATTTTGAGCTGAATGCTAAAGGTGAATATCTCGCATTAGTTTCACCTGACGGAATAAAAAAGATTACAGAATTCTCTCCCACATTTCCTGCCCAGAACGAAGATCAATCTTACGGTATTAGCAGCTTTGGAAATATTATTCCAGAGTCATTAATCTCAACAGATTCAGTTGCAAAATATCTCATCCCAAAATCTGAAGAAGAATTGCCAAATGACTGGAACAGTGCAGATCCTTTATTTGACGACTCTTCATGGACGTCTGGGCCAGGAGGATTTGGATGGGAAAGTTCTAACGGAACCCTTAATAGTCTCATAACGACAGATCTTCGTGAAGAAATGCGAAGTAAGAATGC
>JABSSR010000122.1 GCA_013213965.1 Verrucomicrobiales bacterium
CCTACTCCCCTTTCAAAAGCCTTTCCCGTTGACCCGACCAACGCAAAAGCTGTCATCGTAGTACCAAACACAGACATGAGAAGCATGAATGGGCCAATGCTACGACTAGCCACAAAGTAATCAGTGCTAGTGCCCCTGAAGAGCAACTTACTCATCATTGCCAAGCCCAATAACAATCCCAGATAGATAGCAATGACAACGACAGGAATGGTCGAAGTCGCGAGTAAATTAACGGGTATGAAATGCTCAGGATTCATTTGAGTCACCTCCTTCAGCCCAGTCGACTAGATCCTTAGGCCAAGCAAATTTAATTGCAAAAACCCAGAGTATTGCAGCCGCTAATGAGTAGCAGGCATGGTAAAAAAGCCCGACCGGCATGAATCCAAAGACTAGGCCGTCATTGCCCCAGTTCCAAGTGTCCTGATGAAGGAAAGCAAGAACTATTGCAAGGACTATGATAATTCTTTTAGAAGTCATTACTTAAAAATCTCAAATAACAGTGATCTTACTTTGATGCGGTCTTCGCCCCTTCTTTAAATGCGAAAAGATGAGTTTGACTCGCTATGTACAAGACTCCATTAGCAATGACCGGGCTTGCATAAACTGGAGCTGAAAATTCAACAAGTCCGACCTTCTCCATTTTCCGACCATGTTTGAGAATGACTACTTCCCCGTCTTCATTTCCAATGAAAACTTTTCCGTCTGCAACTAAAGTTGAGCCCCAGATGTGACTCTTAGTGTCATAGGCCCAGTTCGGTTTTCCAGTTTCGAGATCAACGCAGTGGACCCTGCCTCTATAATCGGCAGCATATACTAGGCCATCTGCAATCGATACTGTTGATATGCCTCTTTCAACTTCGGTATAGTCCCAGTTAACTTTGCCTGTCTTAGCATTGACTGACATCATCCTGCCCACGCCCTCACCGTGCTCTGGGTCCTGACCAATCAGAGAAATTACATTGCCCTTGTAGTAAACTGGGGATGAGATGTATTCACTTGGGCCTTCAAAGGTTGCGTATTTAATTTTCTTACCATCCTTATCTTTCCTGTAACTGGGCAAATTGCCGTCAACTCTCCAGTTTTCAGGCATGACCAGAAACCCTTCGTCATCCTCTTTCGCCTTAGGGTCAAAACTATATAAATATCCATCACCGGCTGCAAAGAAAACGGTGGACTTGCCATCGACCTTAGCAACCATTGGACTAGACCAATTGCAGTGCATTACCCTTTCACCAATCTTTGAAGCTTCCTCCCCGACCAGTTCCCCGGTAGCTAAATCAAGAAGTATGAGGCAAGGAGCCTGTGGTGCCGGGACGTTAAGGTGAGACCAGTCCACACCATTTGAAGTGGTAACTACTAGTTTCCCGTCAACAATTTTAGGAGATGAACTCGCTATATTGTGAGGGAAAACACCTAGTTCTTCACGCATATCATACACCCAAATAATATCACCATCGCCCTTACCTGGCTTGAATGTCTTACCGCCAGTCATCATAAACTTAACCTCATCCTTGAATGGGCCATCATTACCGTTCGCCATTCCCTCCATATCGACACAAACAACCTTGCAGCGGTTAGATATAAAATAGGCCCTTCCTTTGTGAATTAGCGGAGAGGAGCAAACACCGAGATATTCCCAGTCAGAAACCTTTCCAGCACCGAGTTTTGGAATGACCAACTGCCAGAGAAAACCTCCATCCTTCTCATTAAAGCACATAATAATGCCTCTATCTCCCTCATGTTGAACGTCTCTTGGCGATTCATTGTTAGTTCCGATCAGAACCTTTCCTTCCGCTATCGTTGGCGTTCCATAACTCTGCGAACCAATCTTAGCTACCCATTTAACATTCTTGGTAGTAGAGAGATCGATCTCTTCGGTACCCTTTTTCCTCTTACCGGGCTCCATTTCTAGGGGTATTCCCTTAGCGGTAGAGGCCATATTGTTATGCTCATCCCCTCCCCACTCAGGCCAGTCTGAGGAATATGCTGATGGCAGGTTTAATGTAATTAATACGGCAATTGCCTTAATGGTTTTCATATTAGACTTTTTACTTACTGGGTATAATTGAAATGTTATCGACAAATACAGGCTTCTGGCTCTGAGGTGAGAAGCCGAAAAGACCAGGAGCGCCTTGAATATGTCCTTTCTTATGTGGAACTTCTATTGTCCAGGACTCTGGCTCGTCACTGCTCTTTGGCCAGACCTTGGCCTTAACAGTCGCAGTCCCATTATCATCCACATCAACACGACACTTGAGGGAGTACCAGGTCTTGTATTTAACCTTAAATGGAACTGATACTTTTAACCGTTCCTGATTGGAACTGACTTCTAATTTATTTGCATTGCCTTTCAATACAATTAAGTACCTCTGATTAACAAGTCCCACGTCTGATTTGATGCGACGGTTGCCGTCAGTCATAACGTCAGCCTGCATTGTGTAATCCTTCAAGTCTGGATGACCAATGAATGTCATGGCCCTCTGAAATAGCACTCTATCTAATGTTTTTCTTAGAACCTTATTCCCATCCAGGTCCCGGATCTCCCATTTAAACCTTGCTCCGATCCACGGTAAAGGCGGATAGGCAAACTTTTCACCGGGATCTTTCTTGGATTCAACTACTGTCTTGTACAGTTCAAAGTTTTCAGAAAAAGGGATCGTGTCCAAGACTCTACCCCTGAAGATCCCTGACAATTTACCATCACCGCCTTTCCATGCGCCAGCAGAAGCTTTGGCCTCGCTCGTTGCGTTGATTTGATCGTTCTCAAATGTCGCATCCATCTGTGTCTTAACTTTAGCAGTTGGAGGAATGAATTTAGAAAATTTAAGAGCGTTGACAGAGCCAACTACATGGCCAGCTTCGTCTAAAGTATGGAAATTTAATTTTTGTTTTGAACCTGGCTGCAACAGCACATCAGTAGGGACTGTTCTTATCTCTACTGCGGGGCCAGCCTTACCGGAATAAACCGCTGGCCAGTCCGGACACTCAATGCCGTCATGCTTGAATTCCCAGCAATACAGTTCCTTAGTCGTATGAAGGTACAAACGACCATTACAAATGGCAGGTGAACCTATGAGATTGCCTTCAAAATCTAAAGTCTGAAGAATCTTCGGACCCTCATCAGAAGGCTCAATGATGTAGAACTTTCCACTGAAAACCGGTACATAAAGTTTCCCGTCACAGTACAGTGGACAAGAATGTAAATTGTCATTGCCGACCTTTTCATGCCATAAGACAGCGCCCGTCTCTGCATTAATGCATAATAACTCACCGACCTTTGAGATCTGATAAACGCGGTCACCTACAATTATTGGGGAACTAGTAAATGAAACGGTCTCATTTCTCCACACTTCTGTCTTTGCAGGGAGGACAGCTTGTTTAGCAGCTAGGTCAATCTCGGAAGGCATTTTAACTGATACCATTCTACCCTCTTCGGTCGTGTCTATGTTTTCCTTGCCATGAGGGCATATGACCGTGTCCTTGTAAATGACAGGACTTGAATTGACTCCACCATAGCTCATATGAAATCTCCAAAGAGGCTTGCCATTCAGAGCATTGACACAGACCAGGTTACCATCTCCGGTTCCGGCATAAAAGACACGTGTCCCATACCTACTCTCAACGATCGGTGTAGAAAAAGAACTGTCCTTTGGAGCTATGCCCGGTTCACTGACCCAAACAATGTCTCCTGTCCTCTTATCAAAAGCATAGAAACGATCTCTGGCGGGACCCTGCTTTCCCCAATAACTATTAATACAATGCATTATCACTAATTGCCCCTCTACGATAGGCGCTCCTGTCCTGCCGTTCGGAAAGGTCAGTCTCCCAAATCTCTCCATCATTGAGTGTTCCCACAGAGGCTTGCCGCCTGAAGTGAATGCTATGAAAAGACCATTAGTCGTCTGCAGATAAACATTTCTCGTTTCAGGGTCTATGGCTGCAGCGCCAATTGAATACCTGTCATAAATGGTGTCACTAATGTAGTCCCTAAAAGCATACTCCCAAATCTTCTTTCCAGATTTGGCATCAAGGCAAACTATCAACTCCTCAACCTCAGCTCCCTCTCCCCTATATCCAAAGACGAACATCTTTCCATCAGCGATGACTGGTGTTCCCCTCCCTTTGAGAGTGTGAGTCCATGCCGGCACTTTATTAAAACTCCAATTCTTATACTTTTCATGACTTACACCATTCCCGTCAGGCCCTCTCCAAGAAAACCACTGTAAATTGTCCTTACCTATTGCTGTGCCCGGATCAGATATCAATAAAATGGCTGTTCCTACAAATAACGTTATTCGGAGTAATTTCGTCATAGAATATCTAGTTTAAAGATTAATAGATCAGATCAAGCAATCTTTCTTTACTACATTTTAATTAAAATGCCTCAACTATAAGCAATCTCAACCATTCAGACTGTCGGAATTGCCATTTATCCGCTATTTTTTCAGATCATAACAAACTAATCGACCTGAATTATTCCTTATAAATAGCTTCGAGTCTGCGAAAGCAGGTGGGGCCCAGCATCTCCCTCCAACTGCCTGAAATCTTCCATGCTCTGTAAATCCCTTTTCTGAAGCTTCACAAAGAAGAACCTCTCCTCGTTCACTGACGACGATAAGTTTACCATCAGCAGTAATTACATTTCCTCGGTTCCCTGATAATCGCTCTGTCCAGGCAATTGCCCCGTTATCTAGTCGCATGCAGGCCAGTTTCGCCTTCGTGGAATTATCTCCTATCACCAAGTAGAGGAACCCTCCCAATGCTATCGGTGATTGAAACTGGCAGACGGCCTCCTTCACCTCATAAATTAAATCGAGTTTGGATTGGTTAAACTTAAACATACCACCTCCCTTACCATAGCCGGAACATACAAAAACATGACCGCTTATATATAGTGGCAATGTCGCGTTAACTCCATGATCAGTATCCCATCTGACTCTAGCTAACTGTTCGCCTCTAAGTGAATTAAAAATACTGAGCCCATATTCATTAAAAATCATCACATCCTTCCCATTACCATTATTAATTTGGACAGGAGAAGAATATCCAGGTCTGTCCTTCCCAGTGGACCAGATCTTCTCACCCGAGTCCGGGTCCAAAGCGACGACACCACTCCCATCACCTCCAGGAACTATTATTAATTTATCGTCGCATAACAAAGGTGAACTTGCATAACCCCAGTTAGGTCTAATCCCCTTAAGTTTGTTCTGGTAAGAAAGTCTCC
>JABSSR010000123.1 GCA_013213965.1 Verrucomicrobiales bacterium
CGCCTTAATAACTGCGTGGTAAAAGTTAAATTAGGTCTTTAATGATGAGCAGAAAAATCATGAATATTGTCGCTACAAGTGTAAATTTATTATGGAGATGAAAGTTAAACATAATGGATCACGAACTTTGCTTCTTTGTCATCAGGTATAAACCTTTACAGTGAATGGTTGATAGTTCTGAAACTACTTCCCGAATGAAGATTAATTTAATTCTAAGCTTGATTCATCTGCTCGGATGCTTCGCAATATTTAATTGTTCAATTCATGTAGCAGAGGCTCAACTGGTAATTAATGAATTTCATTACTCTGTAAAAAATAAAGATGGAGTTGAGGATATTGGCAAAGAGTGGATTGAGATATACAATTCTGGCACGCAACGGGTTGATCTTCAGGGTTGGCGTTTTAGCGCTGGCGTAAATTATGAATTTCCGAATTATGTCATTGCTCCTGGAGGGTTTGTTGTTGTTGCTGCAGATCCAGAGAATTTTTCTTTATCCTATCCTGAAGGTCCTGAAGTATTAGGACCATGGCTTGGAAAATTGTCAAATACTGGAGAAACGATTCGATTAAGAGATAATCGAAACACAGAAATTGATCAGGTCGATTATGCTGATGAGGGATTTTGGGCCACAAGAATACCTGGCCCTGAAGATCGCGGGCATGAAGGTTGGATTTGGGAAGCTTTACATGATGGTGAAGGAAGATCCTTAGAGTTAATTAACTGGGCAGACAAAAATAATAACGGGCAAAATTGGAGTTCTTCTAGTTCAGAGGGAGGCACACCTGGTCAGCAAAATTCAGCTTTTGATCCAAAATTTGTTCCATTAATAGAAAAAGTTACACATTTCCCACTAGTACCAAAGTCAACTGAGCCTGTTGTAATAACTCTTAAGATTGATAATTCTTTACGTTTTGAAGAGCTTGGGCCGGAACTGTTTTGGAGAGTGGACGGGGACGCGGCTGATTTTAATTCAATGGGAATGACAACTAATAGAGGAGGGGCTTATTATGCTGAAATACCAGAGCAACCTAACAAATCTGTTATTGAGTTTTTCTTTATTGTCAGCAGTAACGAAAATGAATCTAAACAGTGGCCGCCGCTCGTGCCGGATAGAGGTAATGTATGCAATTATCTGTACATGGTTGATGATGACTACGAGCACATCGCTTCTGAGCCTAATTATTACGTAGTCATGACTGAGGCTGAGCGAGATGAGCTCGAGCAGATTGGGCGTCGATCTAGCCAATCTGATAGCAATGCGGAAATGAACTGTACTTTCATTAGTTTTGACGGAAAAGGCAATCGAGTTAGGCACTTGTCTTCAATACGCAATCGCGGAGCGGGTAGTAGAAATGGCCCGCCAAATAATCATCTAATTAAATTTAGATCAGATGATCCCTGGAACGGGCAAGATTCGATTAAATTTAATTGTCAATACATCCATTCTCAAGTTGTGGGTAGTTGGCTCTATCAATGGTTGGGTGTTGAGGCGGCTGACAGCATCGCCGTCAAACTTCATATTAATGGTGAGGACCTCGCAGAATCTGGCGGGCCCAGAATGTTTGGTTATTATGCTAGAACAGAGTCACTCGATTCAAATTTTGTTGCTGCGCATTGGCCAAACGATTCTGATGGGAACATATATCAAGTAAGAGACGATGAGGATAATGGAGATGAAGGAGACCTCAAATACGAGGGAGAGGAGGCTGACTCTTATCGGAACACTTATTTCAAGAAGACAAATAAATCAGCAGATGATTGGTCGGACATTATAAATCTAACGAGAACTTTAAACAGTGATGATGAACCTGATTATCTTGAGAGACTAGATAAGGTGATTGATGTTGACCAGTGGCTGCATTTTTTGGTCGTAGATTCACTCATTGGTAATCGGGAAGGAGGTCTTACTACTGGCAAAGGTGATGATTATGCTTTGTACAGAGGTGAGAACGATCAGCGGTTTCAGTTAGTGCCCCATGATTTAGATACTGTATTAGATCAGGGGACGAGAGCAGGAAGTCCTAACTTATCAATTTTTACATATACAGGTGTTAATGGGCTGAATGAGTTTTTGTCACATCCTGATATCATTCCCCGTTATTATACCAAATTCATTGAAATAATTGAGAGTCGATACAGGCCGGAACTGATAAACCCAATAATTGACAGGGCAGTTGGTGATTTTGTTTCTTCTGATGTTTTAAATGAGATGAAGGAGTTTGTAGTGGATCGAAGGCGAGGAGTTTTAGCTCAAATACAGACAAATTATTCCGTAGAAGCTGATCTTCCTGTAACAAATGAAGGGTATTACCGCACAATTAATGGAGAGGCTAAATTCAGCGGAAATTTTCATGTTGGAAAAGTTAAATTTGTGAAAGTTAATGGGTCCGGGGCCGATCTGAATCCTAGAGAAGGTACTTGGGATTTAACGCTTCGTTCATTTGAGGATGGAGGTGATCTAATGCCAGGTCTTAACAGTGTTCGAGTTGCTTTTTATGAGGATCCTGATGGTCAGGTTTTGCATGAGGAGAATATAAAATTATGGAATGATACAGGTAATCTCACGGAGGTTTCAGGGGAACTCACCGGTGGCGACACTAGTGGTAATATTTTTTTAACGACTCGAAGTTCATATATTCCTAACGTCCCGTTCCTTGTTCGTGTAGATTTAAGGGATGCTAATGGTGCGTATTTAAGAGAAATTTGGGACACTTCCGTGACGCTTACTGCTAATAGGCCTGGCGTCCGAATAAGTCCTAATGTTGTTAATCTTAGAAATGGCTTGGGAAGTACTTTGGTGACTATCGAAGGGGGGGGATTAGAAGAGGAAATGACGATCATTACTGAAGGTTCTGTGTGGAAGTATCTTGATGACGGAACGGATCAAGGTGTGCTTTGGAAGGGTGTAGATTTTAATGATACAG
>JABSSR010000124.1 GCA_013213965.1 Verrucomicrobiales bacterium
CAGGTGGCTATGAGGGGATACTGAGGGCCGAACGTGAGTGGCCAGCCTTTGCTTTGTTTCGAATGGACTCAAGAGACTTCAAGATCAGTGGCAAAATTCATTTGGAGGATATTACGGAAAGAGTATCAATTTTGCTGAGGGCTCGCCCAAGAGGCGATGAATTTGATGGTTATACGGCAATAATTGATGCCGTTTCCAATGAGATTATTTTAAAGCGTTACGAGAAAGGGAAGTTTGAAACTATAGCAAAGGCATCTGCCGGCGATTTGAGAAGAGGCTTCTTGGATTTCACAGTTGAACTGGTTTCGGGTGAAATTCGATTTGAAATTTCCGGAACAAAGATTCAGATAAAAGACGATGAACCGATTTCAGGTCAAGGACGCTTTGGTGTCAGTTCGTGGGGAGGGAGCGTGACCTATGATGAGCTTTCCTTTGAGCATGAAGGACAAAATTATCCCATAATTCAAATAGATCATTCTGACTCTGATTTGATCAAAAACGACAAGAGAATTGTTCTTAAGGAAGATCCTCAAATCATTCAAAGAAGAGCAATGGCGGAACTTTGTTCCCTATTATTAAATCTCAATGAATTTGTTTATGTTGATTAAGGGTAAGAAATTTGGAAAATAAGAAACTTTAATGAGAAAAATAACATCAATGTTGGAAGAACAGGGCCGGAGGAACTTTCTTAAATCTTTCGGGACTTCGATGGCTGGCCTTTCGCTTTCTGGAATTTTTTCTGGGCACCAAGTATTTGGTGCGGCTCCCGCAATTTCTCTCATTAACCCCATGGCGCCCAAGCCTCAGGACTTTGCTGTCAAAGCCAAGGCATGCATCTTCCTTTATATGTATGGGGGTCCTTCGCAAATGGATCTCTTTGATTATAAGCCGGAATTACAAAAGAATGATGGTAAGGAGGTCAACATGGAGATCCGCCGTGGAGACTTGCGCAAATCAAAACTCTTAGCCTCAAAGAGAAAATTTACTCAGCATGGCCAGTCAGGACAGTGGTGTTCAGATGCTATTCCTAATATAGCGAAGCACATGGACAAGCTTGCTGTTATCAAGTCGCTTTATATGGATTCCTTTGCTCATGGTTCTGCTAATCTGCAAATGAACTGTGGCCGAATATTGCAAGGTCACCCCTCCTTAGGTGCATGGGTAGCGCATGGCCTAGGCACATCGAACCCTAACCTTCCTGGTTTTGTGGTCATGCTTGATGCCCGAGGTGGCCCAATTCCTGGAGCAGCTAATTGGGCCAGTGGCTATATGCCGGCTGCCTATCAGGGGACCATTTTAAGGTCCAAAGGCAATCCAATACTGAATCTTAATCCGCGCTCAATGGTTACGCATTCAATGCAGGGAGATAAGATAAACGCTATCAATGCTTTCAACAAAATGCATCTCATCGGTAAAGAGTCATATTCTGAACTGAGTGCCCGTATCGCAAGTTATGACCTCGCCTACCAGTTACATACGTCTGCTCCGGAAGCTCTTGATATTTCTTCTGAAGATGAAAAAACTAAACAGCTCTATGGGCTTCATATGGGAAAGGGAGATCATAAACTATCGATTCCGACCTCACATTTCGGCCGTCAGTGTCTGATTGCGCGTCGTTTAATTGAAAAGGGAGTTCGTTTTGTTCAGCTCTATTCAGGAGGAGGACATCAACAGCAGAACTGGGACGCTCATAATGGAGCCGAAGAAAATCTCAGAATACATTGTCCCGAAATTGATGTTCCGGTTTCCGGGTTACTTGAGGATCTTGATCGACGCGGAATGCTGGAAGAAACGCTCGTCGTTTGGGGAGGAGAGTTTGGTCGTCAGCCCGTTTCTCAGGGAAATAATGGGGGCCGAGACCATAACCCGAAAGGATTCAGTTACTTTCTTGCCGGGGGTGGTGTCAGGGCAGGGATCAGTTACGGAGAAACCGATCCACTGGG
>JABSSR010000125.1 GCA_013213965.1 Verrucomicrobiales bacterium
ATGGATCTTTGGGTGAGCTGCAAAAAATGTACACGCTTCGGACACGTTCATTTTCATGACCTGGGCAATGTTCTTTCCATTAAAAAAAATTTCCAGCGTTGCTCTATTGTATCGGTCCCCTCGGCACTCTCCGCATTCGACCCAAGTAGTGGGCAGAAAATTCATCTCCAGTTTTATGCGGCCATTGCCTCTGCAACTTTCACAACGTCCACCTTCAGTATTAAAAGAAAAACGGCCCGGATCATATCCTCTCAAGCGAGACTCATGAACACTGGAATAAAGTTTGCGAATCTCATCAAAAATCTTCACATATGTTGCGGGAGTTGATCGGCTAGTTTTGCCGATCGGACTCTGATCCACTTCATAAGCGGCAACTATCTGATCCGTACCAGTAATAGATTTCCAGGTCTTACAAATTAGTTCCTTTTTTCTCTTTGATTTTATTTTTGAATCTACTGCAGGTTTTAAAACGCCACGCATCAATGAACTCTTACCGCTTCCTGAAACGCCAGTGAGGACAGTCAGTCGGCTCAATGGGAATGAGCAATCAATGTTCTTCAAGTTATTGGCCTTGGCGTTCTTAACCTTAATCCAACCTTCTTTTGATGATGCGGCAGGAATTTTTCGTCTTTTCCCGGAAATGGGATGCTGCATTTGATTTGAAATTGCATTGAGTGTAGGAGAAATCGATGTTCCATTTTTCCGCCCTTTCTTATTCTTAAAGTTTAGCTTTCCTTGAAACACTACTTCTCCTCCTTCTTTACCGGCGCCTGGGCCCAGATCAATAAGATGATCGGCGCACCTAATTGTATTTTCATCATGCTCAACGACGACCAAGGTGTTTCCCTGATCTCTGAGAGAAGTTAAGGTTATAAGAAGTTGATCATTATCTCTTGGATGAAGCCCTATCGTTGGTTCATCCAAAACATAAAGAACTCCTCGCAGGTTCGAGCCTAACTGCGCAGCAAGACGAATTCTCTGACTCTCTCCACCACTTAGTGTCGTGGCGCCGCGGTCCAGTCCAAGGTAACCGAGGCCAACTCTTTGAAGAAAAAATAATCGTTGTTTAATTTCTGCAAGAATGTCCCGTGCAATAATCTTCTCGGTGCCCTCCAAGGAAAATCCCTCGATAATTCCAATCGCATTCGTCACAGAAACTTTAGTGAGGGTATCGATCGTTATATGATCAACCCAAACACTTCGCGCAGCCGTGTTAATTCTGGCACCGTCACAGGCTGGGCAGACATCTTTCATTTTTTCTTTACTAGTTCCCTGCCGCCTTTCCTCCTCCAATTCAGCCGCAGTAATTGAATCGTGTTTTTCGTGATCAACCAAGGAAGGGACAATGTAACCATATCCTCGGCAGGCATGGCACCATCCGTGAGGGCTATTATAGGAAAAGAGGCGAGGGTCCAATTCATCAAACGCATTTCCACAGTCAGGACATGACATCTCTGAACTGAGCACTATGCTCTGACCGTTCTCCCTCAGAATGCGAGCTGTTCCATTGCCCCAACGAAGAGCATCATCAATAGATTTTGTAATTTCAGAATGTTTGGATCCTTCGTGCAGTTCCGCGACAAGACCATCAATCGTGTGCTCTTTGAAGCGTTCAAGTTTTTGGAAGCCCTCGCTTTCCATGAACTTACCATCGACAAATAGTGTTCTAATGCCCTGCCTCAGAGCCCAGGCAGCCGTGTCAGTGTGAAAGCCTTTTCTTCCTCTTATTAGGGGCGATAGGAGTTTTACCGGGCCCGAGCGCAGAACTTTTTTTACTGATGATATAATCGAATTTTTGCTCTTTTTATCAACGGGCACACCGCAGTCTGGGCAATATTGTGTTCCGACCTTTGCAAATAAGAGACGAAGAAAATGGTAAATTTCTGTGACCGTCGAAACTGTTGATTTGCCACCTCCTCTGCTAACGCGTTGCTCAATCGCGACTGTGGGTGGCAGTCCATGGACCTGATCAACGTCCGGCCGTTCCATCTGCTGAACGAATTGCCGAGCGTATGCTGACATGCTGTCCAGGAATCGGCGCTGTCCTTCGGCAAAAAGAATATCAAAAGCTAAGGTCGATTTGCCTGAACCTGAGAGTCCAGTGATCACGGTGAAAGCATCATGAGGAATATCAATTTTAAGGTCTTTCAGATTATTTTCACGAGCTCCCCGCACACTGATTAAATTTTTTGGTAATTTTTCTTTTTTAACAGACTTCGGTAATTTTTTTACTTTTTGATCACGCCATAAGAATTTCCCTGTGTAGCTTTTCTTTTCTTTTTTGATCTCTTCGGGTGTGCCAACCGCAATTATTTCTCCTCCTTCAGATCCTCCTTCCGGGCCCAGATCTATCACGTAATCCGCGCATTTAATGACTTCACAATTATGCTCTATGACTAAGACAGAATGACCATCATCGACTAATCTCTGAAAAACTTTCAGCAATATTCTAATATCATCAAAGTGCAATCCGGTCGTAGGTTCATCAAAAAGAAGTAAATCCTTAGCCCTGTCCTTATCTTTCTTTTTAGGTTTATTTTTCAGTAAGTGTCCGACCAGTTTGAGGCGCTGACTCTCACCGCCACTCAGAGTGTTAATGGGCTGGCCGAGCTTAAGATAACCAAGTCCTACATCAGCTAGTGGTTTTAAATCAGCAACGGTCCGTGCCGCTTTTTTATTCTCAATCGTTTCGAAAAAACGGATCGCTGATTCTATCGTGAGATCCAATATGTCGTGTATTGTTTTCCCGGCTAGTTGAAATTCCAATACTTCAGGAGCGTAACGTCTGCCCTCACATTCTGGGCACCTTACATAAAGATCAGAAAGGAACTGCATCTCGACTTTCTCAAAACCATTTCCCCAGCAGCGGCCACAGCGCCCTGCTCCGGAATTAAAACTGAAGTAACCTGGTAAATGACCAGATCCCTTAGCTTCTGGTGTTTCAGCAAAAAGTTTTCTAATGTGTTCGAAAGCTCCTACGTAGACGACAGGAGTCGATCGCGGGTTACGTGAGAGTGAGGACTGGTCAACTAAGACTACCTGCCTGATCCCGCCGTGACCCACAATAGAACGGACTTTCCCCGGCAACTCTTCGGCACTTTCACCCCTTTCACGGAGCAGATTAAGGTAAATGACATCATGAACAAGGGTCGATTTTCCCGAACCCGATACTCCGGTCACACAAACAAAAAGGCCAAGGGGAATTTCTAGGTCTATATTTTTCAGGTTATTCTGCGCTGCACCACGAATCCTTAGAAAATTTCCTTTCTTAGGCTTTCTTCTAGTACTTGGTATAGGAATACTTTTGTCCCCAGAAAGATAATCCAAAGTAAGTGAACTGATCTTTTCTCCGCTCTTCTCATAATCTGGAATGGGCCCAGCATATACCAAATTTCCACCGTCCTCTCCTCGTCCCGGCCCAATATCAACTAACTGATCAGCTGCTCTGATGATGCTCTCTTCATGCTCAACAACTAATACTGTGTTCCCGGCATCCCTCAGATCATTCATGACATTAATCAATTGATCTGTGTCTTTCGGGTGCAACCCGATACTCGGTTCATCAAGAACAAACAATGTATTCACCAATGAAGCTCCTAAACACGTTGTGAGGTGCACTCTCTGCATTTCACCGCCTGAAAGTGATCTGGCCGAGCGGTCCAGTGTCAGATATCCAAGACCAACACGGTTCAAATATCGCAACCGTGAACCAATTTCCTCCCACAGAAGAAGGGCAGTCGGATCTAAATTTAAAAACTCTACTAGTTTAGATTTTTTCCCGCTCCACAGATTCAAAAGATCAGAAATAGGGAACTGCCAAATATCGGGTAAGGTATGATTTCCAATTTTATAATTTAAAGCGTCCGGTTGTAATCGCGTCCCTCGGCAAGCAAAGCATGTTGTATAAGAGCGATAGCGACTCAGGAATATCCTCACATGCATTTTGTATGATTTTCTCTCTATCCAGTCGAAAAAACCTTTCACCCCATACCAAAGACCCTGTTGCCAATTTGATTCCGGGTCACCGCGTTCACCATAAAGAATCCAATCTCGGTTTTTCTTGCCTAATTTCTCATAAGGTAAGTCAATATCGATCCCTTTTACTTTTGCACATCCAAGCAAATCGGTCTGGCACTCTGATCCACGTTTTCCCTGAAATGCTTTAACAACGCCTTCTCTGATTGAAAGTGACTTGTCAGGTAATGCACGATCAAGATCAATGCCCAACGTTCTTCCGAACCCACGGCACTGAGGACAAGCTCCTAAGGGGCTATTGAATGAAAATAGCCCCGGCGTCGGATCCCTTAAAGTTATGCCGCAGGAAGCGCATTGCTTGCCACTCGAGAAAGACCAATCTTTTGAAGATTCAGAATCAATCAATCTTATTGTTCCCTTACCGAAAAGGAATGCCGTTTCGATCGCCTCATTTAATCGTGCAATGTTCTTGGATCCCTTGCTGATTTTGATTCTGTCCTGAACGACGGTAATGATTTTCGGTAATGTCTTTTTAGGATACTTTTCAGGTTCATCTGTTCGATACAAATTACCCCATACCCATATCCTCAAATAACCCTGCGCACTCAGTAGCTGGAAAAACTCTACTGACTTCATTTGGCTTGGAACCGGAACTCCAAAACCGACGAGAACAGATATTCCCGCTAAATTCAAATTAGCAAATTGAGTGACTGTCTCAGCATTGTCTTCAAGAATTTTTTCTCCACATTGAGGGCAAGAAGGTTCTGCAATGTGAGGAAAAAGAACCTTCAAATAATCATTAATACCTGTAAGAGTTCCTACCGTCGATCGGGTTGTCCTGACAGTATTGCCCTGCTCAATAGCAATTGATGGAGGGATGCCATTAACTTCTTTGACTCTTGGCTTGTCCATCCGCTCAAAGAACTGACGCGTATAAGGAGAAAAAGTTTCAATGTATCGACGCTGTCCTTCTGCATATAGTGTCTGGAATGCCAGTGATGATTTCCCGCTGCCGCTAGGACCGGTAACAACGATTAGTTGGCCGAGAGGCAAATCCAAATCAAAACCTTTCAGATTATTCTGGCGCACTTTCCGTAATGAAATAAAACCCCTGTGCCATGATCGATTGGCATTTTTTGGAGTCTTGCTTTTTACTTTACTGCGCTTTGGCATTCCCTAGAAATTAATACTTATATTTAGCGTTAAAGGATCCAATTAATTTGCATGAACGGGAAGCATTTTACTCAGTCATTTGCGTTTTGTTTGTATATGGTCTAAGCGTTTTGTGGTTTCAACATGGACA
>JABSSR010000126.1 GCA_013213965.1 Verrucomicrobiales bacterium
CCCCCGTTGTCCTCAGACCGCCGCATCGCCCAGTCACCCTGATCTGAGTAAGTCACATCATCAACCTCCTCATCCAAGGCATCTACGATCCGGATCCTCTCCCCGCGATTACTCAATTGTCCAGACCAGGGACCAATCACGGTAGAGGTTCCCTCGTAAGTTGCTGCAAAAGTGTCCGGGTCAGCGGCAACGACTACGTGACCACCAGAAGGAATGCTAGCGGCCGGAAATTCAAAGCTGACTCCGCTGGTAAAGCTCCAACCCTGAAGAGGAACCGGTCCGGAACCTATATTACGCAGCTCGATAAATTCTTCTGAAGAGTTTTCCGAAGAAGGGTGAAACATAATTTCACTGATGACCACTGTGTTTGCTGGACCACTGACCCGAAGTTCTACGGTCGCGACATTGGAAATCTTCCCGTTCGCTTCCGCGGTGTAGGTGAAGGTCTCTTTTCCGGCAAATCCTTCCGCGGACCTGTATTCGAACGAACCGTCCGGGTTCAGAGCCAATGTTCCGGTCCCCGTGTAATCCACTAATTTCGCCTCAGGTGGATTTCCTTCCGGGTCTTCATCGTTGGACAAGACACCTTCCTCTGGAGGAACGATTACTTCCTGACCAATCAACACAAAATATTCGTCATCGGTTGCGATCGGAGCATCGTCTACCTGAATGACGTATATCTGAGTCTGCACAGGAGAAGATTCCTGATAACCATCACTTACCGAATATGTAAAAAGATCGAGTCCACTAAAATCTGCATCAGGGTTATAAGTAAAACTGCCGTCAGGCATTAGAGACAAGGAACCATGAATTGGCCTCTGAACCAAATTGGCAACGAGAGTATCCCCCTCAGGATCAGAACTTCTTGCAATGACACCAAACTCTGCTGTTCTAGAAAGTACACCATCCTCATAAACCACATAACGGTTCACCTTAGTTACCGGCGAAGCATTAATATCAATAGTAACTGTTGCCGGATCAGAGGAGATTTCTCCATCAGTGACACGATAAGTGAAACTGACCTGACCTGAAAATTCAGGAATAGGAACATAAGTGAAATTACCATTCCCTTCAAAATTAATAGTTCCTGATTCCGGTTCAGTTAAGATTTCACTCTGAAGAGTGTCTCCGTCCGGATCAATATCATTAGTGAGTAATCCTTGAACATTGACTCCCAGTTCAGTTCCCGGAGCCGTCAAGTAATGGTCATCATTAGCTGTCGGCGCATCATTAACTTGAATGACATTGATAACAACAACTGTAGGAGGAGCTTGGCCGAATGCATCAGCGACATGATATGTGAATTGATCTTTTCCATAAAAATTCTCATTAGGAGAATAGGTAAAACTTCCGTCATTAGATAATTCGACAGTGCCGTTCTCAGGCGACGACGCGATAACTGCCGTGATATCTACCCCATCAGGATCATAATCATTTTCTAGAACACCTGAACCCTCATCAATGATTAAAGGTGTGTCCTCATTTGCCTCATACTCTTCACCCTCGACGATTGGAAGGTCATTCGGACCAGGATCCACAGTAATAAATACCTGTCCAGTATCCTCAAACTCACCATCAGTGACTCTATATTCAAAACTATCGCTACCCTCGAAGTTAACGTTGGGAACATAAGTGAAACTTCCATCACTCTGCAATTGTAACTTTCCATTATCCGGAGGACTCAGAAGGCTCACCTGTAAGGAATCCGTATCCACATCAATATCATTTCCCAAAATGGCAGAAGCTCGAGAAAGGGTTCCGACAAGACGCAAATCAAAACCAAGATCAGAACTAGTGCCGCTGTTCTGATGAACTTCAACTGCTATCAGATTTTCTCCGGGAACGAGAACAGATGCATCTACAGGGAATTCAAAGTAATTATTTTCATCATCCCCACCAGCAAAATCAGGCGCGAAATCTTGGAAACCGGCTCCATTCTCCAAATTCGATCTGGCCACTTCGGTACCGTTAATGTAGACTGCGGCACCATCATCTCTGAGAAGACCAATCAAAAGTTCTTCAAATCGCTGATAGTCTTCTAATTCAAAACTGTGACGAAAATAGGTCGTTACGTACTTATCGTCAGCATCATCCCCAAAACTAATCAGGGTCGACTCGTTATCATCTCCATAACCAAATTTTCCGGCACCGCTTTCCCAGTCACTATCATCATAATCATCATCAATCCAATCGAGGCCCTGATCACTACCGTCGTCGAGATAAAACCAAACCGAACCTTGGGAAATCAGATTAAATTGGGCGGATTGATGTGATCGCACCTCAAAATTATCGATTGCCCAGGACTCATCATCTCCTCCTTCCCAATTAGCTCCACTGGCATAAATCTCAATAGTTACACTGTCACCACTGTGAGGTATGTTACTGAGGCTTGGCTCTTTCCGAAGATCATAGGCAGAATCAAGGGACTGAGGACCAGAAGAAAAACCAAGGTCAATGGACCGGGCAAGTTCAATTTCTTCGGAAGGAACATAACTCTGCGGTCCGTCCGGCCCCGAATTATTGAAAGTATGTGAAAAAACTGGCTCCCCATCGACCGTAACCAAAAAGGAATCACCACCGGCCAGATTCCCGTCCCACGAATCAATGATAGCCAGTACAAAGCCTATAGAAAGCCTATCGTGAGAAGGGAGATCATTGATCGTGATTGTTGTAGCATCGGCCGGATTGCCTGAAGTCAGATTTCGCAGGAAGTTTCCATTAAATCCATTAATGGAGTTAAATCCGCCAACTGGTTCAATTTCAACATTACCGGTAAATGCAAAATCAACTTCAGTGTCAAAATCTTCAGAAAGAACCAATTCCGGTAAACTGATACCGGACTGGGAAACGACTAGTGAATTATTTTCAGTGACCGAGTATGTATCATCAACGACTTCGGGAGGATCATTGATCGGAATAATCTCAACTTTTACCTCACTAGGAACCGAGGGATCCTCACCATCCAATGCCACGTAAGTAAAACTATCAGTACCTTCAAAGTTAAGATTAGGAACATACTCAAAGCTACCATCAGGATTAATTGTCAATGACCCGTCAGAAGGAGCCGAACTGACAGCATAACTGAGAGCTTGCCCTTCCGCATCAAAGCTATCCACACTGAGCCCTGATTCAACGTCCACCACGAGTTGGTCGTCTTCGTTCATCGAGAAAGACCTGTCCGTTACTTTTGGCAAATCGTTCACTGAAGCGACATTAAGCGTAACCGTGGCCTCAGACGACGTTCCAGTATCGTCAGTCACCGTGTATGTGAAACTATCAACACCAAAGAAGTCCTCCTCTGGCACATATGTAAAGCTGCCGTCGGCATTCATAGAAACCGTTCCGTGGAAGGGATTTGAAAAAAGTGCCGCCGTGAGTTGGCCGGCCTCGGCGGTATCATTCTCCAGAACTCCTCCACCTGAGCCGCCCCCCTCGTATTCGATCAAGATTTCGTCAAACCATACATCAGTGACTTCTCCCGTAGTGGTGGAAGCATTATTATACACACCGAAATCCAGATTATGTGTGCCGGAAGGAACCGATACCTCGGCGCTGAATGTCCGCCACCCGGAATCCTCATTGCCCTGACCGTCAGGGCCATACATGCGAAAGATATCGTCGTTAGTGTCTGTACCAACAAAATTATCACCAACCGCTAAAATGACAGCGCTGTATTCTCCCGACTCGTATCCGCCAATCATCAGAAGCCGGTAACGGAAGCTGATCTCGAGTGTGGCCGGATTAGCAAGAGTTATCGGTAACCTCAGAGAGCCGGAAGAGATCGTGGTCTGGCCCTGTGAACCGCCGCCGACGCGAATGTGTGCCGCAGTGGAATCCTCAAATCCGGATCCCTGATCGAAATCGCCTGCGGCATTGTTCGGAGTAGAAGTCTCAAATGGAGCGCCGAACGGATCATCAATGAAACTAAAACTCATTGCACCTCCGTCAGCCCGAGGTGCAATGTTGAGATCAAAACCAACGTCACTGCTTCCGACCCCTGCCTGATGAAGCTCAACCGCGATGCTATTGTTGCCTTCTACCAATAAACCGGACAAGTCAACTGCGGCCGTTTCATAAACATTTTCGTTGTTCGCTCCGGCAACGGCAGGCGTTAGAGTGGTA
>JABSSR010000127.1 GCA_013213965.1 Verrucomicrobiales bacterium
GCGTGATTTGATTTCACTCTCATTCCAGTCCGGACTGGAAACAAAGGAGTCCGGGGAAAATCACTCCGGGCTCATCGCCAGAGAAAATCACTCCAGTCTCATTCCGAAGTGATTTATTTTCATCCCGGACTCATTCCCGAGGCCCGAGGCTTGGATGCTATGCTCTGGTCCATTCGCAATGATATTCCGTTAGGTGTGACGTCTCATCTCATTGATGAGAGAGTGGACGCAGGGAAAATTCTTGAACGACGTACCATTGATTTGCATGAGGATGATACAATTTTTGATCTTTCGGAAAGGTTATATGAAACTCAGTTGGAAATGTTGCCTAGTGCTATTGATCGCGCACAAAAGTCAATGACTGAAGACGTTGATTTTGAGTCTGGTGCTTATAATCGCAAGATGAGTGGCGATATGGAAAGAGAAACCATTGCCATGTTACCTCAATACCTAGAACGAAAGTTGTCTTAAACTTCATTCAGTTTAAGGCTCATGTGGCTTCCCTATGGATCGTACTTGAAATCCAATTTCAGTTAATTTCTTGTGATCAAGAACATTACGGCCGTCAAAGATCCATGCCGGTTTCTGCATGGCCTGATAGGCGGCTTCATAATCGATGTCTTTGAATGCATCCCATTCAGTGAGTGTGATAATTGCCTGGGCATTTTCAAAGGTTTGATTGGGATCCGAGCAAATAACGACATTGGGATTTTCTTCGTCTGTTCCCAAGTCATCATAAATTTTATTCACTTCGACTTTTGGATCATAGATTAACAGTTTTGCTTTTTCATCAAGGAGCCGCTTGCAAACATCAATGGCTGGCGATTTGCGTGTATCATTGGTGTCTTTTTTAAAGGCAAAACCAAGGATTGAAATGACTTTATCGTTGATCGTGTTAAAAAATGAATCAACGATTTGATCTGCGAATCGCTTTTTTTGCCAATCGTTCATCTGCAATACAGATTCCCAGTATTGTGCGGCTTCGGGGAGCCCGAAATGTTCACATAGATAAACGAGATTCAATAAATCTTTTTCAAAGCATGATCCTCCGAACCCTATGGATGCTTTCAGAAATTTAGGACCAATTCTGGAATCAGAGCCGATGGCTTTAGCCACTTCATCGATGTTAGCTCCTGTCTTCTCACAAAGAGCTGAGATGCTATTGATGGAAGATACTCTCTGAGCCAAGAAAGCGTTTGCTACAAGTTTTGATAGTTCAGATGACCAGAGGTTTGTTTTGATAATTTTATCTTCAGAAACCCAGTGATTATAAATGTCCGCTAATTGATTGATTGCTTTCAAGCCGCCCGGGGTCTGTTCTCCTCCTATGAGGATTCGGTCTGGACTTTCGAGGTCTGAAATGGCAGTCCCTTCTGCCAAGAATTCCGGGTTCGATAAGACTTCGTGGTGGTGTTCGGTGTCACTCGCATCGAAGACAGCCCTGATCGCTTCGGCAGTGCGCACAGGAATTGTGCTCTTCTCGACGACGATTTTAGGTTCTTCGGCATTCTCTGCAATGATTCTGGAGACTGCTTCAACATAACACAAATCCGCGGCTCGGTGAGCTCCCTGACCATAAGTCTTGGTCGGAGTGTTAACCGAGATAAAGATAATGTCTGCTTCTCTGATTGCCCTTTCTATTTCAGTGGAAAAGAAAAGATTTCGTCCCCGGGATCCTGTTACCAGTTCCGAAAGCCCAGGTTCGTAGATGGGCAACGTCTCTGAGTTCCAGGCAGCGATCCTCTTTTCATTGATATCCACCACATCGATTCGGATGTCCGGGCACTTATGGGCAATCATAGACATGGTTGGGCCGCCGACGTAACCGGCTCCAACACAGCAGATCTTATGTATTTTAGATGCCATTCCTTTAATGGAAATGGGTGAATTGATTTGGTTATATGATTAATTACAAGGGGTTTGAATGATTCTCAATCTGAATTGAGCTCTTCTTTAAAGTATTTGATTGTTTTCTGTAAGCCTTCGTCAAGTGCGATCGTTGGTTCCCAGTCCAGTGCTTCTTTCGCCAATGCAATATCAGGTTGCCGCTGAAGCGGGTCGTCTCCCGGGAGCGGATGAAAAGTGATCTTGGATTTGCTTTGTGTTTTTTCCAGTACCTGTTCCGCTAGCCCAAGGATGGTGAACTCTTCCGGGTTACCGATATTAATGGGGCCGGTCTGATCGGTTTGATTCATGAGTTTGATGAGCCCTTCGATTAAGTCATCAACGTAGCAGAAGGAACGTGTCTGTTCTCCGTTTCCATATATGGTGATATTTTCTTCTTTTAGGGCCTGAACAATAAAATTGGA
>JABSSR010000128.1 GCA_013213965.1 Verrucomicrobiales bacterium
AACGGATGCCTGGAAGGCCTATGATTCCTCCAGACCGATAAAAGCTGTTTCAGATATCAGCGCCATGGTTTCTACCAATCATGTGTACAAGGTTGATCTGGAATTCAAGAGTTTTGTGATTGCCAAGTTGTGGTGCATGTCATCCTGATTGCGTAGTATCAGTTTAATTTTTTTTCCGGGGTATACGGTAATGATGGGCTTATTATATTTCATTTCCCCTTTCAGAGTAGTGATCTCAATAATTGTGTCGGGCTTGCCGAATTCTGGGGGAGGTGCATTATTTAGAATCCACTTAGCAATATATTCCTGATCCTCTTTGCTTAGTTTTGCCAATTCTACAGGGCCACTCTTTCCGTTCGGAGTCTTTAGGATTACGTTTTTATCTACAACTCCAACAATTCCTGCTTTGATTTTTCTACCGTCCAAATGAGACCAGGTTCTGGCTCCTGGATCTTCGGCTTTGTCTTGGCCGATACCGGTAATAGGAATAAATAAAAGGTAAAAATAGAAAAAGGTTTTAATGCTGCCCATAATTTTGACTATTTAAGGCAGACCTTGAGGTTTATCTCAACGATCTTTTCCCCTTTATTTGAAGATGAAATAAAAAATACTCTTCAATAAGATCCTAACAATTAATCTAGCTAAGAATGGTTAAATAATAGGGTTTTATGCATCGAATTATTTATAATAAGGTTTCATGCCCCTGCTTGACTGTGATCAGATAAGAAGTACCATATGCGCCCCTCCAATGATCTGAATTTACTGGTAAGATCATTGAAAAAATTGAACGATCATGAAACGTACTTATCAGCCCTCCAAACGCAGTCGTAAGCGTCAGCACGGATTCCGTGCTAGGATGAAGACTAAAAGTGGTCGCGGTATCATCAAAAGGCGACGTCAGAAAGGACGTAAGAGACTCATTCCTAAGGGAGCAGAGATTCATTACAAGCGTCACCGTCAGACCTAAATTGTTTATCTGAGCTTGATTATGGCTTGATAGGGTAGACAATCTCCATATCAACGTTACTGAATATGCGGTTTAAGCGCCTAATGCGTATGAAGTCACGCAGCGAGTTTTTGCGTGTGCGCAATGAAGGAAGAACATTTTCTGGTAAGTATCTTGTTTTGGGAGTTCTCGCAGATCAGGAAATTATACCGAAGATGAAATTTGGTATCATTTTGACACGTAAGATAGGAAATGCAGTGATCAGGAACCGTGTCCGGCGCCGTTTGCGTGGGATCATCAATTGTTGGGGTGATTCTTTGGACTTTTCCGGTTACCTTGTCATGATTCCCAGATACATGGCACCCGACGCAACTTTTCAAGATTTAGAATCCGACTGGAAAAAACTTACGCTCCGGGCGGGTATTGTTGCTGAGGATAAGTTCCTATGAAGTATATAATAAAATTGCTTATCAGGTTTTACCAAGTTTTCATATCACCATTAATTCACTTGATTGGTGGGCCGAATTCAGGATGTCGGTTCGATCCGACCTGCTCAGAATATTTTCTACAGGCCGTTCAAAGTTATGGCGCTTTCCGTGGATCTATATTAGGAATAAAGAGAATACTGAGGTGCGGTCCTTGGGGCGGGCACGGGCATGACCCTGTTCCTCTCAGGACTGAACAAATTTTAAGAAAAGAAGACAATAACAAGCAAGATTTACTGAAACATGGATAGAACAGGCTGGATAGTTATTATTGCTTGCTCATTAGGGCTCTTTTTGTGGTTTGATGCTCAAAAGAAAAGTATCGAGGAACAGAGAAAGTTTGCTGAACAAAATCAGGAAAATTCTCAAGCAGTGAATCCAGATGGTGTTGGTGAAGAAAAGGAAAAAAAGGATACTCAGGAGGATCAAGCGATTGAACCTATCAAGGAACAGTTTGTGACTCTTTCTAATGGTGTGGCTGGCTGGACATTTACCAACATTGGAGGAGGCATTAAGACGATCGCACTCAAGGAGCATAATCTAGAGAGCTCTGAGACGGTCGAAGAAAAAGGTTTAAAAACTGCTTCATCAATCATTCTAAATGAACATTCAAAGTATCCGATCGGTGCACTGAGTAAGGGCGTTGGGAAATTTGAAGGGTTGAAATATGAAGTTGTTTCTCAGAGTAAAAACCGAATTG
>JABSSR010000129.1 GCA_013213965.1 Verrucomicrobiales bacterium
CTGAGCCAAATTAAGAGACTCATGGAAAGAACCTTGATTGACCGCGCCATCTCCCAAGAAACAAAGGGCAGCTCCTTTCACTTCGTTATATTTGAGTCCATACGCTAAACCTAGGCCGAGGGGTGTTTGGCCTGCGACGATTCCATGTCCCCCCCAAAAATTTTTATCAGGCGCAAAAAAATGCATCGATCCGCCCTTACCTTTTGAACAACCGGTTTTCTTTCCATAAAGCTCAGCCATGCACTCATTCATGGACATCCCAACAGCAAGCGCATGCCCGTGGTCGCGGTAAGCTGTTATCATGTGATCATTGTCTCCACACAAGGACGCGGTCCCCACTGCGATTGATTCCTGACCTATATATAGATGCAAGAATCCACCCATTTTGCCCGCATTATAGTACTTAAGAGATGCCTCTTCAAAGCGTCGAATACGCACCATCTGGCGCAAAAATTCTATCTTTTCAGAATCAGAAAGTGATTTATTTACTTCTGCTTCGCTGTATTTATGGGCCTCAATTTGTTCTTGCATAACCTGCAAAGAATCTAGGTAGTTTGAGGGAGGTCGTGCTCTTCAATTAATGTGTCAGATTTAGGGCTTAAGGCAAAGTAAAAGACTAAAGCAAATATTGAATTGCTCAGCAGTGTTCGAATGCCAAATAACCAGGCCGGCGGATATTCTGGGAGGCCAGTTGTATTTGCCTGGATCCACCCTGTTATATTTTTGGAATAATTTGGATCCATAAAAAATGATACTGAATTCATAAGAATATAAAACAAAATGCTGGATACGATCGTGGACCCTAACAGAACGCTAATTTTTTTGCGTTTCCTTAATAGATACCCACAGGTGAAAATCAAGGAAAACAAAACTAAAAGAAAAAACGAATGATAATTTATGATTGGCTGCCCATAATTAAGGTTGAGCAAAATGTCACTTATAATGAATGTGCCAAAGGTGAGTATGACAGCGGTCCTGATTGGTAGCATCATGCCTCCACAAAGAGCCAGTGCGGCGAAGGGTGAAATATTGGCTAGTGCTTCTGCAGTTGGTTGCCCGAGATACGCGGGTACTACCCGAACAATAACAAACAGAACTAAAACCGATAAGATTAATGAAATGCGTTTGAACATAATAATAATATTAGAAAAGTATCTCATTTTCTGCTCCTCGCTAGAACGTATTATTGGTTTTATTTGGTAAAATTATTTCGTGGTTCAAAATGCTGTGCTGTTTAGAGGTTGTTTTGTTAGTTATGTAATTCCTTCATTTGCAACAATTTATAGTGGTGACATTTTTATTTTTCCTTGTTTGATGCTCTCGAAACAATTTGGACGATGCTTGTGTTCCACGTGGAACATTCTGTTTTAGTTGGTTAATGATCGAAAAGACATTGCTTTAAAACGTCTTCGAATCAAAACTTAAACGATTCACTATTATTGATTTTGAGTAATTACATCCATCCCAAAAAATATCACGTTCTTGTCATTGGAGCTGGCCATGCGGGAGTCGAAGCCGCGATGGCCGCTGCTCGCATGGGTTCTAAGGTCGCCGTCATTACCCAGAACCTTGATACTATTGGCCAAATGTCTTGTAACCCCGCAATTGGGGGTCTGGGTAAGGGGCACATAGTTCGAGAAATTGATGCGCTTGGTGGTGCGATGGGACTCAACACTGATGCGACCGGCATACAATTCAGAATGCTCAACGCATCTAAAGGACCAAGTGTGCGGGCACCAAGGGCACAGTGTGACAAAAAAGCATATCAATTTAGAATGAAGTTTGAATTGGAGTGTCAGGATCGTTTGGATTTACATCAGGGGAATGTTGCAAATCTTTTGGTTAAAAATGATGTGGTTTATGGGATTCGCACTAATCTTGGAGTAGAATATCATACTGAAGCGATCATCATTA
>JABSSR010000013.1 GCA_013213965.1 Verrucomicrobiales bacterium
TGCACTGTCGCATCATCAAGATGGTCCGGATCCCCTGGGCGGTTATACATGAATGAACCGTTATCACTGGTGAAAAAAATCAAGGTATCTTTACTCAGGCCCTCCTCATCAAGTGCTCTCAGGACCTTTCCTACCATGGCGTCGGTCTGAAAAATAAAGTCACCATAGGTTCCCAGCTTCGTGCTCCCACGGTAACGGGGATGAGGGAGGCCCGGCTTGTGCGGAGAGGTAAGAGGCAGGTACAGGAAAAAAGGTTTCCCGTCACTGCCCTTCCTTGAACTCAAAAACCCGACCGCCTGATCGACCAGATGTTCCAGTGCGTTCTCCATGAAAAAATCGGCGCCTATCGGCCCATTCCTTAAAAAGCCAGGAAAAGAAACTGCAGGCTGAACGCGGTCAGGAACAGCCGTGACAGTTCCATTCTTTATATATACGTAAGGAGGAAAGTCCAGTGAAGCTGGAATAATGAAAGAGAAATTAAATCCATGAGTATGAGCCCCGTCAGTGAGCGACTTCGAGTAATCAAAGTCTTGTTTATTATTTGAATTTTCCTTGCGCACGAAACCTAATCCCAGGTGCCACTTGCCAACACAGGCCGTGGCATACCCATTATCATTGAGAAAGGATCCGACCGTGATCCGTCCAGTCTCAATTAAAGGAGTCCCATACCCATTAAGAACACCCGACTTCATCCTGGAGCGCCAACAGTAACGACCTGTCATGACTCCATATCTGGTCGGAGTACATACCGCGGATGGTGAATGGGCATCAGTGAAAGTCATTCCTTCGCGAGAGAGCCGGTCCAGGTTTGGGGTTGGTATTCTTGATTTCGAATTGAGTGCTCTCACATCCCCAGATCCCATGTCATCAGCCATGATGAAAATAATGTTCGGTTTTTGTGCGGCATGGACCGAACAAAGAGTCATGCCAATTATGAAATGGAGCAAAAAAGATCTCATGTTTCGATTAATAATGAGCGATTAGACCACTGGCAAGGCGGTTTTTTTCCAAGTTGAAAATATGGAAAATTAAAATAGCTAAACTTTTCTGTTCCTTTACACAATTTGAAAAAAGAGGGTCATAAACAGTGGCTAAAAATCTTTAGTGAAAAAACAATTTTATTAATTTTTAAATACTATTAAATTATATTAAATAAATCGTATTAAAATTATAATAATTATGATATTTACAATCGATATTTTTATTTGTAAAAAAATACCCTAATTTTTAAGCAACAAAATAATCTCTTTAAAAACTTACCATTCCTGAATCTATGAAAATTCACCAAATCTTCATCATTTTAGCACTGCTAATGCCTAGCATTTCAAATGCTGGAACCATCAACTTCAGTAACTTCGCAAGCGGCTTAGAAGTTCAATCTGATGGCACCCCAATCAGTGGCGGTTTCGTCGCTGTTGGAACAACATCGGATCCGCAAAGCTACTCAAGCCCTCAACTCCTCGAGGATTCATTTACCCAATTTGGAAATTCATCAACATTCGGCGGTCATTCAGCATTTAATATTGACGGCTTCTTTAGTGGAGTTGCCAACGGTAATGGAGGCTCTTCCGAATTTTTAGGAAAGCGAATTTTCATTATTGGCGGGGAAGGAGAAAGCATATCAGATTCTGAAACTCTGTTCCTCATTGATACGGGTGTGAATTTTGCAGTGGATTCACCCATCTTCGCCGCATCCGTAGACTTGAGCAGTGGCACAGTATTGCTAGGGGAGGAGTCCGGTGATCCAGTAATTTCAGGTGCTTCCGGGTCATTCCAGACCCAGGGCTTCGGAACCTTTTCAATTCCCGATCAAAACTTTTCGATAATAGAAAATGCTGAAGAAGGCACCCTCATCGGTACCATCGTAGCCACAAACATATTTGATCAGACCTCCTATGAATTCATTCAGAATTTTGATGCTGATAATGACGGGGATAATGCTTTCATCATCACTGACGACAAAATCATCGTGAACGATCCTGAAGATCTTGATTATGAAGCAACCTCAAGTATCAGCCTCTCCCTCAAAGGCACCTCTCAGACCGGTGACACCTCGGATGCAGTAGTTCTTATTAGTGTCAGTGATGATAGATTCGAGGACAGCGACGGGGACGGATTAGATCAGCAAACAGAAGAACAAACTTATGGCACCAGTGACCTGACGGCTGACAGTGATGATGATGGATTCAATGACAAAATAGAAGTGACCCTCGGAACGGACCCTACCAGCGAATCCAGTTACCCAGGAATGAAAGAGGCGATCGGATATACAGGAGAATACGGTTCAAACTCACCATCCGACTCTGCATGGTTCTATCAAGAACAAGTGACACACGATAATGAAGGAGCCGCACAGAGCGGAACGATATCTGATTCAAAGATCACTTCAGTGACTCTTGAAATCGATGGTCCCACGATCGCTGAATTCTGGTGGAAGGTCAGTTCTGAGGAAGATCACGATTATTTAAGCGTGTCACTGAACGGCTCTATCAAGAAGCAAATTAGTGGTGATTCTGAGTGGATGATTGAATCAGTCATTATACCAAAAGGATCCCACTCGCTTACGTGGTCATACACTAAAGATGAGTCAGAATCTGAAGGACAGGACTCAGGCTGGATAGATGAACTTAGCGTTCTTCCTCTGAGCGGAACTTACGGGAACTTAAGCTTCCTCATTGATAATTTGGGTGAAGATGGCGCAACTATCATCCGTTGCTCAGTCTCTGCTGAAGGCGTCGTGAACATTCCCGATTCCATAGAAGGTATACCCGTAACAAAAATAGCCGACAACGCGTTTGAGAGCTGCACAAAGATCACAAGAGTGATCGTGCCAGAGACAGTACTAAGTATTGGCAATAACGCATTTGAGGACTGTTCAGAACTAAGACTCGTCGGTTTCGAGAGCGGATTGCCAGAAATAGGAACTGACGCCTTTATCGGGGCAGTTAACTCTTTCACGGTAACTAACTATGGATTCCTGCAGGATGAACTGCTGGTGGAAAGAGAAGTGGGAAGACAGGAAGTGCTCTCCTCCCCTGACCAGTTCAATCTGATCGATGCATCAACGAACCAAGAAACAATTATCGAATTACAGGAAACTAACGAAAACCTACTGGTCTCATTGAATGAGAAATCCAATCAGATCATTTCCATTGAGACTGCGTTGTCAGTAAAGCAATCAGAGATAGACACTTTAGAGCAGGACCTTGAAACTCTTGATATTCAATTATCGGAAAACACCGCGGAAATTTCTTTGCTAAATAATGAAGTCGAATCTTTATCTGATTCGATAAGAAACAAGGAAATCCAGATCACCTCTCTCCAAAATACCGTCGTCACAAAGGGCAACCAGATCGCATCACAGAAGAGCGATATAAGTAATTTAAACGACTCACTAAATCAAAAAGATTCAGAAATTATATCCCTCAATGATCAGGTCGGAACCTTATCTGATTCACTTGCTGTGAAGAGCAACCAAATCACTTCACTTGAGGAAAATGTCAGTACTCTCAACACCTCTCTAGTAGAGAAAAACTCCGAAATCACTTCACTCAACGGTCAGGTCGAATCTTTATCCGATTCACTTGCTCAGGCATCGAATCAATCAAGCGCCATAGAAGCACTTAACGAAACGATCAATAGCAAAGATCATCAAATCACTGAACTTAATCAAAGTTACGAGAAAAAGTGCAATCAAGTCGTTAGCTTGTCTGAAGAGATCGAAATATTGAACGAAACAATCATTGATAAAATTATCGAAATCGGAAAACTCTGTGAGCGTCCAACGTTAGAGGAAATCCAAGATGGCAGGTCAGGATCAATTCTCTTAAGGCCAAACCCAAGCGACAATACTATTACAATTGACCTTACAGTCGAAGAAAGTGGTGATCTCGTCGAATGGCAACCTGCGGAAAGGACTCTGTCCGGAACTTTCCCGCTCAGTGGTGACAAAAAGTTCTACCGTTTTTCACTGAAGGAATAAAACAACCAAAATCAAAGGCTACCTTAAGAGACATCTTTATGATTATTGATTTCTCTCTCAAAATCCTCATATATTCATGCATGGATCCAACCGTGCAAAAAGATGAGGAATGAACACTCTAATGACTTTGAACTGACCGGCAACAGGATCTCTAAGTACCAAGAGGAAGGGTACCTTTTGTTCCCTTCTTTTCTCAACAAGAGTGAGGTCCATGAATGCAAGCAAAGGGTCGATAATTATATCGAGAAAGCCGTTCCTGAAATTCCGGGAACTGAAGTTTTCTATGAAGACAAAAATGATAATGCTTCACTGAAGCAGTTGCAGCGAATGCATGAGCATGATCCATGGTTCCATGATCTGTTCAATGGCAAGCCTAAACAACTTGCTCAGGAATTACTTGGTACCGATGTCATTACCAAGAACCTGCAATACTTTAATAAACCACCAAAAACAGGCAACGCGACCCCCCCCCATCAGGACGGGTATTACTTCAAGCTGGATCCTCCAAAAGCATTAACTATGTGGCTGGCCCTCAATGATGCGGATGAGGAGAATGGTTGCGTTCGTTACGTTAAAGGATCCCATCTCAAAGGGATGAGAGAACATGCTCTTACAGGAACGCTTGGTTTCTCTCAGGGAATCTCTGACTATGGAAATGAGGACGACAGATTGAATGAAATGCCGACCCCCGCATCAGAGGGAGACCTCATCGCCCATGATTCCCTTACAATCCACTTCGCAGGAAAGAACCTATCAAATGACCGGCCCAGAAAAGCGTTAGGATTTATTTTTTACTCCTCAGATGCAAAAGAAAATTCTCTCGAAATAAACAAGTACCAAGAAGAACTCAAGGGCCAGCAGAGAGGGAAAACATAAGATCATTCTCCATTATTGATCCTTGGACAGAGACCCGGTGACTCGAACCATCTCACTGGAAAGCTCCTCAACTCTAGTAATGACCTCCGGGTCAGTGATCGCGTTTCCTTGAAACGCATCACCAAGGGCATAAACGAATCTAGGCACAATATGACATCTAAAATCAAGCATCAGACTATTGGCAACACTCATGACCGACATATAGCTTCCCTTACCACCGGCAGCACAGGCGAAACCAACAACCTTGCCCATCCAGTTCCTGCCAGTTAACTCAATCAGGTTTTTTGCAGCAGCATTAACATCATAGTTATAGACCGGCACGCATAGAATAATTCCATCAGCTGAACTGATACATTCACTCAGTTCAGCAGTGATAGGGTCAGAGTAAACTTGATCCCCGTCACAAAAAGGAATCTGCTTTTCAGTGAGATCAAGAAATTCAACATTCTCTTCTCTGGATTCAATATTCTCTTTAATTGAAAGAGCAAGCAATTTACTCTTGCTTTCTGGATTAAGAGAGCAACTCACCACCAGNTAATTCATAACTTTTTCTTAGNAAAAAATTTACTNCTTGGGCTTTGGACCAACCAGCTCAACAAAGTTGCCGTCCGGGTCCCTCACAATGGTCAAGGAAAGTGATGGGTCTAAATTCTTCGGTAAAGTGACGGGACCTTTAGCAATGGGTTTTACCCCGGCCTTCTTCCGCCGAGCCAATGCCTTGTCCGTATCTTTGATAAAGACAGTGATGTAACTAAACCCCAACGTACTGTCGATATGAGTCTGATCAGCTTTTCCTCCAGATCCTTTCACCTGCATCAGCTTAAGTTTGGTTGCTTCTTCGCCTTCGGCTCCGCCCAGCGTGAGGACCTTGATATCAAGCTCTTTGCCCGCAGTGAGTCCAGCACTTTTAGCAAAGTCACTGGGCACTTTAAAACCCCCGGCAATCTTGAAGCCTATCGCTTCAGTATAAAATTTAACAGAAGCATCTATGTTACTGACCACACAACCCACATCAATAGTTGGTTCGATGAAATCTTCACTTTTATGGTTATCAGCGATACATGGCGAACTAAAGAAAACTACTATTAAAGCTACACAAAGAGAACTGAATTGATTGAACATGTTATCTTCTTATGTAGTAAATCAGTAAGTAATAGCAAGTATATTATCAGCAACTCCCGTGTCCCCATATATTAAATTCTTGATCTGTTAATCCAAAAACATGACACTGAAAAACACAGCCCCAACAACACAAATCAAATCAAATCAAATCAAATCAACGCATAATTATGAAAATGAAAATGATATTAGTCGTGGGAATATTATTCACAACGTTCCAAATTGCGAATGCAGATAATCACGGAAACTTGATCAAACAGATCGAGGGTGAATGGATAATGTATCGCGGCGATCAGTTTGAGATAAAAAAAATCTCAAATGGCAAAGTCGAAAGTACCTTCTATGACTGGAAAGGTAATAGTCAAATTAAGAGAAGTGCTAATTTGAAACTTAGCAGTGATTCTGCTGGGAAAAGTGAAATCTTAATTAAAAAAGGAGAGAAGTGGCAATATTTGGCAGAGGGGAAAGAGCCTGACGACAGTTCCTGGACAGGAGTATCATTTGATGCGGAAAAAGCAGGCTGGAAGACCGGAGAAGCTGGATTCGGTTATGGAGATGATGACGACAAGACAGTCCTCGCTGAAATGCAAAACAAATACACAAAAGTGTTCATCCGCAAGGAATTCGAAATCCCTGAAGGGGCAGAACTAAAAAGTCTGGGACTACTTATTAATTATGATGATGCCTTTGTTTTACATGCGAATGGACGTCGCCTCTTAAATTCTAATAGCTTCATTGTTGATGAAAAAACTGGAGCAATTACCGTCAATGATCATGAGGCTAACAACGCTGAATACTTTTCATTAAACGATTATGCCGGGGCATTCAAGACAGGCAAAAATGTAATCGCCATTGAAGGTCATAATAGGAATCTTGAGAGTACTGACTTCACTCTTGACCCACAACTTCTCATGGGTGGATCGGGAAGTTTTGTGGAAACCAATCGGAAGGAGAATCATGAAAGTTCTCAAACAGAATTTTTCCACAAGAATCGTTCATGGAATGGTAAGATCGATGACCTAAGGATCTGGGGAAGAGCTCTGTCAGATGATGAAGTGACTGCTCTATGGAATAGAAGTAAAGGCATTAGTAAAATCACTAAAGAAATGTCCAAATCTCTAATCGGTCACTGGCCATTTGATGACAATTTGAAAGATGCTAGTGGTCAGGGCAGGGACGGGAAAGGATATAATTCGCCAGGATTTACAGATGGAAAAATTGGAAAAGCACTCGATTTGAATGGGGAAAATCAATATGTCACCCTCGGTGGAAAATCGGTGGACTACACCCCTGCCAGCGGTAGCCTCACAACCTCATTATGGTTCAGTGTAAATAAATTTGATAAGAGATTTCAAACACTAATTGCCATAGGTGATGCAGGATGGTCAGACTGGCGAATTGCTCGGCAGCAATTATCAAATAATATTAGTTATGTCGGGGGTGCATTTGTACGCAACAACACCAAAATTAACGATGGGAAGATGCATCATCTTGTTGCAATTACTGAGAAGGGAAAACAGGTAAAACTCTACATCGACAATGTACTAGTCTTCAACGGTGGTAATAATGGGATCAGAGATCTACAAGCAGATGAAGACGGATGGCTTCCTGCGGTTGGAGCTAATCTTCAGGGGCAGATCAATCTTTCAACTCCGCTTGAAGGTGAGTTCATTCCAATGCAAGATTCACTTCGCGTCACTGCCAAACCCTCACAAAAGGCGTGGGTTAATAACTCACATCGCGGGCTATTTAGAAAAGTAGATCTACCGGATGAGGCACTACTCATTGCTGCTCGAAAAGGAGACATTGAAAAAGTAAGAAAACTTCTGAAAGCTGGAGTAGATCCCAACACAACTTCGCCAAATTCCTATTCAGCACTTGCCTATGCTGGTGTGGGTGGCCATTTGGACATCGTCAAGTTACTTCTCAAGAATAAGGCCGACGTAAATCAGTCTTCCAGGTTCCAAAAAACCCCGTTGAATGTAACAGCAGGGTCTTCCCAAATTGAAGCAGCAAAAATACTCATTGCTAACGGGGCTAAACTTACTTCGCGCAACTTTAATGGCGGATTCGCGACACACGAAGCTGCTTTCTGGGGGCAGCCAAAAATGCTGGAGTTCCTACTTAAAGACAATGTATTTGACCCAAATCTAAGAACAAAAAACGGGCAAACCGCTCTGCACTATGCCCTTTGGAAAATGCAAAAAGGTCAGGATGAACGTAACGAGCCTTTCCTTGAATGTATAAAGGTATTGCTAAAGCATGGTACCAATCCAGAAATCCGTGGTAACAACATTACAGCCATACAATTCGCTATGAACAAAGGACTAAACGAGATTGTAATATTATTACAAGCCCAATAAATTAATATTTATATTAAAACCTCTCACCTCTTCAGGTGAGGGGTTTTTTTATTTCTCTTTTGAATTTATTCTTTGATATTCATCAACAATAGATCCGTCAGCTTCAAGGGCCTTGTAAGTGAGCTTACCATTTTCCACTTTCACTTTAATGAGATGGTTAACTGATTCCGCATGAGCCAGAAAAGGACGTCTTACTTTCCAGTTTCCCGCTATGGCTCTCGTTCTTGTTCCCCAGGCCCCATCACCAATATACATCACTCCCTTCATATCATCTCTCTTACCAGCAGTTAAAGGATATGTGCGCTTGTAAACGTGATGATCATTTTCAAAAGCTGCGTCAACCCGATGCCTCTCAAAGATTGGAGACCAGAGGCGCTGAATGTCCACGGCATCTTCTTTAACTCCAGTGCCCCATGCCGGTCTATGATAACAGACAAACTTATAGATAAAATTTTCTCTCTCCTCCAGAGTTTTATTTAACCATTGAACTTGAGTCGCAATATTCTCCGTGTGCCCGGAATCAAGGGCTACCACGGTCATATAATTTCCAAAATCAATGGCATACTTGCTCCCTTCATCCAAACCATAAAAGAGACTGTGAAAGTAAGGCGCCTCAGATTTTGCAGGTGCGTTAGTTGGCCTATATGCCGCTCCCCTGACCTCATGATTTCCAATCACTACTACCATAGGTATCAATGTTCCGTGAGGGGATTTTGCAAACCGGTTCCATGATTCAAGCCATTCAAGCCACCGATTCGCATCGACCCCATTGGCGTAAGCTAGATCACCACCTAGTAGGGCGAATAAAGGATCTTCAGTACCAGCCCGCAAGTTCATGGGGTCAAGAAGCTCTCTAGAATGAAACATGTCACCTCCGGTCACAAAAGTTATTCCTTTTTCAATCTTCGAAGGAGCCGTTCTAAAAAACCAAATCCCTAACTTTTTGTTCCCGTGTCTAATTTTGAATGTATAACGCGTATCAGGTGTTAAATTTTTTATATCTACCGAGTAAACTCTATTCTTTGTATTACCGAACAGACGATTTGTGACTGGAGAAGATAACCACTTCTTCTGGTCATCAGATCGATATGATAATGAAAGATCTAGATCATTTGCATCAGCTTTATCTGCACTTTCAGCATCAGAAGAGAAATTTTCCTGCACCCAATGAATTGCCATTGAAGTAGATGGGGCTTTATACCACTGGCAGATAGGACCGTAAACTTTCGAAAAGGCTTCTGAGAGAAGCACACAAAAAAGTAAAAGCACAGCCTTGGTTTTCATTATTGGAACAGATCGGCCCTTTTAGGCAGATCATCAAGGGCCATAAAAAACAAACGAACTATTGGCTAGTAAAAAATGGAGCGGGTAGCGAGAATCGAACTCGCATAACTAGCTTGGAAGGCTAGGGCTTTACCATTAAGCTATACCCGCATGGCGGTAATTGCCGAGTCTAGAAATAAGCACCTTTCTGCGTTCTCTGCAATAACCCAATACAACTGGTTTAAATTTTTCTGGCGAATAAACTACACTATTAGGAATAATTGTTAATGCTCGGCCTTGCACTTTTGCCATTTTTGCATGAATCATGTGATCCCCTCTATCCTGGACAGGTGTCTGAGTGGTTTAAGGAGCACGCTTGGAAAGCGTGTGTGCGAGAAATCGTACCGTGGGTTCGAATCCCACCCTGTCCGCCATTTATTCCAATTGGAATAAATTATCTACTATAATTTTTGGAAATATTAAGTTCGAAAATATACTAGAAATATTTCTTCAAATCTGACGAAACATTAGATCAAAATCTCTTTTATCACTTTACCCTCGACATCCGTGAGGCGAAAGTCTCTCCCGTTGAACCGATACGTAAGATCTTCATGTTCCATTCCGCAAAGGTGAAGAATTGTTGCGTGAAGGTCATGTATGTGCTTGCGATTTTCGATCGCTTTGTAGCCGAATTCATCCGTTTTCCCAAAATGGGTCCCACCCTTAACTCCCCCACCAGCAAACCACCATGTGAACGCATTCGGATTATGATCTCGTCCGCGCCCATCTCCTTGCGAATCCGAAGTTCTTCCGAACTCTCCTCCACAGACTATTAGAGTGGACTCCAAAAGACCACGTCGCTTCAGATCAGTTATGAGAGCGGCTACCCCTTGGTCAATCTCCAAAGCAAACCTGCCATGATTCTCCTTAATATTGTGGTGTCCATCCCAACTGTTTCCGTTGTCTATCCCACCGCTGTAAATTTGAATGAACCTTACACCCGATTCGACCAATTTACGCGCCATTAAGCACTGCTTACCAAAGTGCTTGGCCTTGGGATGCTCCATTCCGTACATGGCTTGAGTTTGTTGAGATTCACTTGCCACTGACATGACATCCGGAGCGGAAATCTGCATACGAAAGGCAAGTTCTAGAGACTCGATCCGAGCATCAAGATCAGCCTGACTATCAAATTTTTTCTGGTGCTCACGGTTCAACTTGTTTGCTGCATTAAGGAGTGCCCTTTGCCGCTCCTTGGTCATATGAGGTAATCGCAAAAGATTTTCAACCGGCGCTCCTTTTTCTTTGACTCGTGTCCCTTGAAAAACACCAGGAAGAAATCCGCTTCCCCAGTTCTGGGCCTTGTTCTTTGGCAAGCCACGGCCTTGAGCATCGGTCATCACTACAAATGCAGGAAGGTTCTCATTTTCAGAGCCGAGCCCATATGTGACCCAGGAACCAACACAAGGAAAACCCATTCGATTCATTCCGGTATTCATCTCAAACAGGGCTGGACTATGGTTGTTCGAACGGCTGTAGCAGGAATGCACAAATGCCATTTCATCCACATGTTTTGAAAGATGTGGAAAAATCTCCGATGCCCAAGTGCCGCTCTGGCCGTGTTGTTTAAACCTAAATGGGGACGCCATCAGTTTCCCGCTAGTTTTAAAAAATCCGGTATAAGCATCCGCACCGTCGAGCTTTTGACCGTCACGTTTTTGAAGTTCCGGTTTATAGTCCCATGTATCGATATGACTGGATCCGCCGTTCATCACAACCCATATCACACTACGAACTCCCGGAAAATGACTTGGCCGCGACCTCATCGGGTTACTTGGATCAAAAACGACACTGTTGGCGTTTCCAGTTTCGGGATTGAGTAATGATCCGAGAGCAATTGCGCCACAACCGAACCCAGCCTGTGATAACAGTTCGCGTCGAGAAAGGATTGGTAGATTCATAATGGCTTTTGTAACCCTAGCTCAAAACTCACGCTGTATCCTACTCCACATAAATAAACTCATTCAAACAAAATAGCATTTGGCAAAAGTCATGCCTTGATTCCCCAGTGCCCGGTTTTAGAATTTCTAGGCAGATCTCCTTTTCGAGTCCTGTCGGTCGCCGTCCAACCGCATGAAGAAAGCCTTCTTCTATAATCAGTTGATTATTTTTTGGTTTTCCACCGGCAATCCGTTTAACAAATTCCTGGATACATTCATCAACAAAAGGATCATTCAAGATCGCCAAGCCTTGCGTAGCAGTTGTAGTCGATTGCCGATTCCCAATTCCCTGCAAAGTATCCGATGCATCGAATAATTGTAAGAGCGGAACAAGACGGGCTCGCTTTGCCCGCAAGTAAAGTGTTCGGCGAGGACTGTTGAAATCCAATGTGCCTGGCCCTTGACCATAAAGTCTCCTATCCAGACGCCCACTGACTGAAAGTAAATTGTCGCGGATAGATTCGGCTCCAAGGCGCTTAGGTTCACGATGCCAAAGGAGTAAATTCTCCGGGTCTTTTTGATTTGCCGTTAGGCTCGATTTATTTTTGAAATAACCCTGACGATAAGTTGCACTCATCAATATTAATTTATGGATGTGTTTGAGACTCCATTCATTTCGGATTAATTCACCTGCAAGCCAGTCAAGTAATTGCGGATGTGTTGGCCGATCTCCGCGCGTACCAAAGTCGCTAGTAGTGGCAACAATTCCCCGACCAAAGTACTTATACCAAATTCGATTAACCATTACTCGAGCAAGCAATTGACCGGCCCCGTCATCCGTATCAGTTATCCAATTCGCTAATGCGACACGTCCTGGATTATCCTTTGTCCACTTCGAATCGTCTTTACCATTTAGCAGAATTCTTGGAAAGCCCGGCCGCATCACTTCTCCTGGGCTCTCTGTATTTCCGCGATCTAGAAAGTTCACCTGAGCTAAAACACTTGGCAAATTTTTGCGATGCGGTTCGCTGACCACGACCATGCGAATCCGACCGTCCGGTACCTCTGAAGCACAAAACACCTTGATGTTTGATTTATCATTTTTGATGTCCCTATTTGTAGAAACAGTTTTCGCAAACGCTGCTGCAAAACGATAGTAATCACGCTGCAAAATGGGATCGAATTTGTGATCATGACATCGGGCACATGCAACAGTCATTCCCAACAAACCGGTTGCAGTCGCACTGACCATATCGTCGATCTTATCATATCTATCACGAACAAATTCTTTGCGAGATTGGATTAGATTTTCCACACCAGCCACGATAAATCCTGTAGCAATGATGGAGTCCGCTTTGTCGGGTTGTAAAAGGTCTCCCGCAATTTGCAGCCTTACAAATTTATCATAAGGTATATCTTCATTAAAAGTTCGAGTCACAAAATCCCGGTAACGCCAAGCATCATCCCGATCAAAGTCCTGCTCGAATCCGGCACTTTCAGCAAAACGTGCAACATCGAGCCAATACCTCGCCCACTGTTCACCAAAGTGCGGACTTGCCAGCAATTGATCGACTATTTGTTTGTATTCCGATTCGTCAAAGCCGTTCACCAATTTGGAAACTTCTTCAGGGGAAGGAGGTAACCCCAACACATCAAAGAAAATGCGACGAGCGAGCACGTTAGGCGTTGCCTCGTTGGCCGGCATGATACCAGCCTCTTTGTGTCGACGTGTAATGAACCTATCAATACCATTACGAGCCCAACCTTGACCCTCAGTCGGAACATCAGCCTTAATCAAGGGCTGATATGACCAATGATTGCGGGCGGATTTCTCTTCCTCAGATTCGGCTGCTTCTGCGTGCTGTAAAAAACACACCATAGAGCCAAATAGAATCGTAATAAGCATTTTCATTACTCAGGAAATTCTACACAAATAGCCCAATTCTGACAAGTTCAGGATGGTGAGTTAACCGTATTCCCTATAAAATGGGAAATTAGATTCCCTCCTTTTAAGCCATTTTTTATATAAAATTTAATTCATCTAAGAAAAATCGACTCCGTATCGTTCTAATAGATATATTGAATAGATAAAACCAAGAAAATCATGCGCATACTCAGTCTACTTATCATTCTTTTTGCTGCCTGCGGCACTAACGTTCCTGCCCAAAATGAAGCGAAACCTCAGAAAGCCTTCAATGCCCCCAACGGTAAACCGTTCCCTGCTCACTGGGGTCAACCGCCACTGAGGCAAACCCGTGACCTTCGAATCCTTCCGGGTGGCTATGGCCGAGGAAGTGGAACATTGGCACGGTGGATTCAGGAAAATCTCGCGGCCGATGCCAAGGATCCCGGAAGGGCAAAAATAAAGAAAACTCCCAAGGACCAAGAGATCAAAAAATTAGAGAAAGAAATTGCTCAAATGAAAGCATTGCTGATCACGTCCAAATTCAATACTGAAGGCTTAGCTAAATACATGGCCCGCCTCAAAAAAAAGACAGCAAGACTTGCTCAACTCAAGGCATCAGAAAAAGGTAAAATACCAAGCTTCGAGGAATGGCTTAAGGACGGGAAAAAAATTCCTGCAGGACTGAACTTCACTGGCGGGTCACCGTGGTTTAATGAAAGCACCGGCAAGAACAGAAGTCCTGAAGAAGTTTACAGGATGATCTTTAAAAAGAACCCAAAAAAGTAAGAACCCTACTTCAAGAGAGAAAAGTCAGTGGGCTTGAGATAAATCCGTTCAGGAGGTTGTGCGAGAAACTTTCCGTCAATCTGGGATTCCCTTGCGATCTTACGCCACTCGGGATCGCCACCGAACGCTTTCCAGTTTGAGTCGGCCTGCTTACGACTGGCATGATGAATGAGATAAATCAGTGTGTTCTTGGACTGCGGTTCATCGAAAGGGGTCCAATAGGAGACGTTCTTGATCCCATGCTTATTGAAGAGGCTCGTGGTGTGATCACGGAACCGCTCGTTCAGAAGCCCAAGTTTACCTGAATTAGCCATATAAGTACGCAGTTCATAGATACCACCAGGCTTCTTGATATCATTCTGTACAAGTTTTGAATAATCAGTGGCTTCCAAAAAGATGCTGACTGGTTTTAATGCTAGAAGGTTCTGAAATTTAGGCTGATCAAGGACCCTTTCCCAATCCTTATCATTCGAGAAATTAACCCAGTTTCTGTAAGCGGCATAACGTGATTGGTGCTTGAGAATATAAATGAACCGTCTGCGTTTCTTGGCCGGGCCTTCGTTCGGAGTCCAATAACCGACAGGTTCGAGTCCATGCTTTTTGAATATAGTATCTGTATGCTCTCTAAAACGCTGAATGAGATTACCGAAGCGTCCCTCATTCGCCGAATAAATACGCAATTCATACACAGGCCCACTCAGGAAACGGGGATCGGGCTTCAATAACTTTCCTGACACCTTCGCTTCGGTCCCTTTTCTTTTTCCAAGAGCCACATCAAGTGGCGCTTTAAATATCCAAGCCATATTATCTGAGACTTTACGACTAGAATCATGGCCTCCGATGAAAAGACTCGCATCATTGAATGGGGAATAACAAAAGGCACGTGGAGAAACGAGAGATCTCTTCCCTGGCCTGTAGGAATTATTCACTTCCATAACTTTGTATGTCTGATCTTCTCGACGCACAGCATACAAGGCACCAGCATAAAGAGCACTGCCCTTCCATCTTAAATCCTTTTTAGTTTTAATATTTCCCTGAAATCCAATTAAATGGACAGTTTCTCCGGTATCCTTATCAATGATTGGATACATCATATTATGAGCGCCTAAAGTGTAAGTAACTTCAGCACCTAGCGTGGCACTCATTAGGTCAATGAGCTTAACCTCATCATGAACCGTGTATTGCCCTACCCCGTTCGGATCCATTCTCTTTACCTGACACTCGGATCTATTACCGGGAGCCCAAAGAAATAAGAGTGACTGCCCGGGACCATTAGGATTCTTTATTGCTGTAAGACCTCGGATACCTCCAACATCAGTGTCTGTGTCTTCATGAAAGTCCAGAACCTTGAAATAGGAGGGAACTTTTCCATCAACTCTACGGTAAATCGCCCCCCCCTCAGAAAAGAACAGGGACCCATTAGCCACAGTGATCCCGAGTGGCCGGGTCCGAAAACTTCCTTCCTTCAAAAAAGGAAACTCAAGGTTCCTGTCCCAGCGTATCTTTCCCGGGATCGACTCGTCATAAGTTCCGGCCACGATACCTGGATTTCCCAGGGACATGAATAATTTCTCTACCCCGGTCACTTTATCCGTATGAATTTCCATGTCTCTCGGAACCCACCGTATTCCACCCACACTTGAACCATGTCTGACAAGTGTATGATTCCAGTCACCCGAATCATCATCCCTGACCCAAGCAGACACTGCCCCTCCTTTCTCAAAGTTGGACCCCGCTGCCATTACAAGAATATTTTCAGGTTCGGAAAGAATCTCACCTGATCCATTACGGGTAAAGGTAACGGACCTGAGAACATTTCCTTTCATGTATTCGAGCCCAAGTCCATTGGACTTGCCTGTGTCAAGATCGACTTGCCAAGAAGAATCAGTAGAGTCCAATCGTAGGACCTGAGCTGACTGCTTTTGACCTTCCGGTGGTATCACCCAATGAGAATCCATCCAGTATCCGTTCGCCGCATAAATTTTTCCTTTATGAGGGACAAGGTGCATGATTTCACTTCCACCGGCAAAGGTCCCTCGCCTATCAATGTAACCCGCAGAATAACTTTGATGCCAACCTGCCTCAGCAAAGGAAACATCAATACCTAATTGAAGGAAAAAAACATTAACAAGAATTATCACTAGAATACTTAGTCTCATTCTTTGATAAGATATTTAACTCAATTAGATAGCAGAATGCCAAATCCTACTCAGCTTACAATGAATTGTGTGTCCCATCACAATAAGGAACTTTTCCGCTCCTTTTACATTGGCAGAAATAAGCTATTCCCGACTTTTCTGCAGTAAATGCTATGGGATTAAATTCTGTTCCCGAATGGGCTCCATCACAGAACGGTTGATTCTGTGAGCTACCGCATGAGCAAAAGAAATATTTTTTTCCTTCTTCAACCTCAACCGGTATAGACTTTTTAGCCGCTATCTTTGGTTCTTCCATGAAGTTTAATATGACCGCAATACGTCTGACTGCAAATTGCACTTGTGCCATTGTGTCCCTTTAAAGTGAGACATATTGACTCTTTTAGGTGAATTTCTAACTCTCTACAAATTGTTAGGACATTTTATAACATGTTGATTTCCAGTATATTATAAATACATGAAGCAGTTTGGCATAACAAGTGCGTTATAGAGTATACGCACGGAAATATCCGTGAAATTGAACTAAAACACTACAACAAAATGAGTAAAATTTTAGGCATTGATCTTGGAACAACGAACTCCTGCATGGCCATCATGGAAGCTGGAGAACCCACTGTTCTGGAAAATTCCGAAGGTGCTCGCACTACTCCTTCCGTTGTTGCATTCACTAAGGGAGGCGAGCGGGTCGTTGGACAGGCCGCCAAACGTCAGGCAATAACCAATCCATCAAATACCATCTTCTCAGCCAAGAGGCTCATAGGCCGCAAATTTTCAGAACTTTCCAAATCTGATAAAAGAGCCCCCTACAATATTGTTGAAGCCGAGAATGGAGACGCACACATCGAAGTGGAAGTCGACGGCGAAAAGAAAATTTATAGCCCCCAGGAAATCGCCGCAATGATTCTGGGTAAACTGAAATCGGATGCCGAAGCAAAGCTCGGTGAAGCAATCACTGAAGCCGTTATCACTGTTCCTGCATACTTTAACGATTCACAGAGGGCCGCTACCAAGGCCGCCGGCGAAATTGCAGGACTCAAGGTTCGCAGAATTATCAACGAGCCTACTGCCGCTTCTCTGGCCTATGGACTCGATAAGAAAAGTGATGAGCGGATAGCTGTTTATGACCTTGGAGGAGGAACTTTTGATATCTCAGTTCTGGAAATTGGCGAAGGAGTCTTTGAAGTTCTCGCAACAAATGGTGACACTCAGCTCGGGGGAGATGACTGGGACAATGCTATCATCGACTGGGTCGTTGCGGAATTTAAATCCGAGAGTGGCATCGACCTTTCAGGTCAGCCCGACGCAATGCAACGGATCAAGGAAGAGTCTGAAAAAGCCAAGATTGCCCTTTCATCAGCACAAGCATACGAAATTAACTTACCGTTCGTTACTGCTGACCAGACAGGCCCGAAACACATTCAAAAAGAACTGAGCCGGTCCAAGCTTGAACAGATGACCGACCACCTCTTTGACAGGACAAAGTCCCCAGTAGACAAATGCTTCAAGGAAGCAAAAGTCAGTGCTTCTGATATAAGTGAGCTGGTCCTCGTCGGAGGAATGACTCGCATGCCCAAGGTCGTGGAAATTGCCCGGGAAATAGCCGGGAANGATCCTCACCAAGGAGTGAACCCGGANGAGGTAGTATCCATGGGAGCAGCTATCCAGGGCGGAGTACTTCAGGGAGACGTTAAGGATGTGCTCCTTCTTGACGTGACACCACTGAGCCTCTCTATCGAAACNGAAGGCGCTATCTCGACTCCGATGATAGAGAAAAACACCACCATTCCTAAAAAATACAGTCAGGTGTTTTCCACTGCTGCTGATAATCAACCGGCCGTGGATATACGCATCTGTCAGGGCGAACGTTCAATGTTCAGCGACAATAAGCTCCTGGGAAACTTCAGGCTGGACGGTATTCCTCCCTCACAAAGAGGAACTCCCCAAATTGAAGTCACCTTTGACATTGATGCGAATGGCATCCTTCACGTATCGGCCAAGGACAAAGGGAGCGGAAAAGAACAAAAAATATCCATCGAAGGGTCCAGCGGACTGAGTGAAGAGGAAATTGAAAAGGCAAAGCAAGAAGCTGAAAAGCATGCCGAAGAGGATAAGAAGCGCAAAGAATCTGTCGAAACCAAGAATCAGGCAGAATCTCTCGTTCACGAATGTGAAAAACAACTCAAGGAACACAAAGACAAATTGACCGAAGAGGAAACAAAACCGGTCGAGGAAGCAATCAGCAAACTCAAAGAAGCAATTGAGAAGGACGATACTGACTCCATTAAGACAGGCCAGGAAGAACTGCAGAACGCATTCATGCCACTAGCTCAGAAATTTTATTCCGAGCAAAATCCTCAAACCTCAACCGAAAGCGCTCCTCCTCCTGAAGGGTCAGATGACGAGCCAAAACCTGCCAAAGGCAAGGTCGTAGAGGCCGAAGTTGTTGAAGAAGAAAAATAATACCAATCTCCGTCCGCCGGCCGCCGGCGAACGAATCTAAACTCCGCGAATGCGGATTCAATCAAACAAAATAAATAAAACAAACAAACTAAGTAACTAACAAAAATGGCTACTAAAATCCAACCACTCGGACAACGCGTCCTAATCAAACGCCTGGAAGAGGAAGAACAGTCCTCAGGTGGAATTATCATTCCTGATACCGCCAAGGAAAAGCCTCAGGAAGCCCAAGTCGTAGGACTCGGCACCGGCGGCAAAGACGAAGACGGGAACGAATTCAAGTTCACCGTGAAAAAGAAAGACAAAGTGCTGATCTCCAAATATGGCGGCACTGACATCAAGATCGACGGCCAGGATCTGCTCATCGTTAACGAGATCGACATCCTAGCAATCATCGGATAAAGAAACTACAAAAACCTCAACTATAGATTTAATTTAAATTATAAAAAAAATGGCTAAACAACTGCTATTCGACGAAGCCGCACGCCAGGGACTCCTGCGCGGTGTGGAAAAACTGGCCCGCGCGGTCAAATGCACGCTCGGACCTGCCGGACGTAATGTGATTCTGGACAAGAAATTCGGATCACCGACAATCACCAAGGACGGTGTCACCGTTGCTAAGGAGATCGAACTCGATGATCCTTACGAAAACATGGGCGCACAGCTCATTCGTGAAGTCTCCTCTAAGACTTCTGACATCGCTGGTGATGGAACCACCACAGCGACTGTCCTTGCTGAAGCAATCTACAAGGAAGGCCTTCGTAACGTGACTGCCGGTGCAAACCCTATCTCACTTCAAAGAGGAATCCTGAAAGCATCTGGAGCACTCGTGGAGGAGCTTCAGTCCATCTCCAAGACGGTTAACCTTACCAAAGAAATTGAGCAGGTCGCTACAGTTTCGGCTAACTGGGACCCAGAAATTGGCGGCATCATTGCTGAAGCAATGGACAAGGTCGGCAAGGATGGGACAATCACTGTGGAAGAGGCAAAGACTATCGATACTACTCTCGACGTTGTTGAGGGAATGCAATTTGATAAAGGCTACCTCTCACCATATTTCATAACTGACCCACAAACTCAGGACTGCACATTTGAGGATGCTCTGATTCTAATCTTCGAGAAGAAGATCAGTAATCTAAAAGACATGCTTCCTCTTCTTGAAAAAGTAGCAAAGGCTGGGCAGCCCCTGCTTATCATTGCTGAGGACGTTGAAGGTGAAGCTCTGGCAACATTAGTTGTCAATAGCATGCGCGGAACTCTGAAGGCAGCAGCCGTCAAGGCTCCAGGATTCGGCGACCGTCGCAAAGCAATGCTCGAGGACATTGCCGTCCTCACTGGTGGCACATTCATCACAGAGGACTTAGGCATTAAGATTGAGGGACTTGGCATCAAGGAACTCGGTTCTGCAAAGCGCATTTCGATCGGTAAAGAAGAAACCACGATTATCGAAGGTGGCGGAAAGACCAAAGATATCAATGGACGGGTCAACCAGATCCCCGCTCAGATCGAGGAAACAACGTCTGACTATGATAGAGAAAAGCTTCAGGAGCGTCTTGCTAAACTTGCAGGCGGTGTTGCAGTCATCAGCGTTGGCGCTGCTACTGAAACCGAAATGAAGGAAAAGAAGGCCAGAGTTGAGGACGCTCTTCACGCAACACGTGCAGCCGTACAGGAAGGCATCGTTGCAGGAGGAGGAACCGCACTGGTTCGTGCACAGTCTTCCCTCAGTAAACTCAAATTAAAGGGTGATGAGAAGACCGGAGTAGGCATCGTGGAAAGAGCCGTCGAAGCTCCTCTCCGCCAACTCGCCGCCAATGCTGGTCGCGAAGGCGCTCTGATTGTTGAGAACGTAAAGAATGGAACTAAGGGCTATAACGTTGCCACTGACAAATATGAGGACCTCATCAAGGCAGGAGTCGTTGATCCCACAAAAGTGACCCGATCAGCACTACAAAATGCTGCTTCTATTGCTGGATTACTCCTTACTACAGAATGTCTTATCACGGACATTCCTGAGAAAGAAGAGGCAGATGCCGGCGGTGGACACGACCATGGAATGGGCGGAATGGGTGGAATGATGTAATTCCTAATAAATTCTCTATAGAATTATCATAATCACAAAAAGCACGTCATGAAAATGACGTGCTTTTTTTGTCTTCACAAAGCCCACAAATCTATCTCAATATGTATAAAATCGGGTTTTAATATTTTGCCTGTTAATTATCTGTTAAGAATTTAGACACTGAGGACATTAATTAGTTAAATCTGAAACTTGGCGGACACCCAAAATAATCACATTAAGAAACCAATAAATCCATGACCAAAAAAGCTGCGAAAAAAGCAATGACCAAAAAGAAGGCCGCTAAGAAAGCACCATCCAAAGCCAAGGGCTCCAAAGGTGACCTACAAGCCGTAAAAAAACTTGGGGAAGCCAATAATAATCTTAAGGCGGAACTGAGTAAGACCATCGTCGGCATGGATAATGTTATCGAAGAAACATTGATAGCAATTTTCTCAAGAGGACACGCACTGTTAGAGGGCGTACCTGGACTCGCCAAGACTTTACTTGTTAGCTCCATAGCCGACTGTCTCTCACTCTCCTTCAAGAGGATTCAGTTCACCCCTGACCTGATGCCATCAGATATCACAGGTTCAGAGGTCCTTCAGGATGACCCTGTTACTGGAAAGCGTCAGTTCCAGTTCAGCAAAGGACCAATCTTTGCAAATATGATCCTAGCTGACGAAATTAACAGGACACCTCCAAAGACCCAGGCAGCACTTCTAGAAGCCATGCAGGAAAAGCAGGTATCGGTCGGTGGTGACGATTTCAAATTGGACCCTCGTTTCTTTGTGCTAGCAACTCAGAACCCTCTCGAACAAGAAGGTACTTACTCACTTCCTGAAGCTCAGCTTGACCGGTTCATGTTCAAAATTCATGTCGATTACCCATCGTTTGATGAAGAGATTGACATCATGAAGTCCGTGACATCAGGAGTAAGCAACGCATTGGAATCTGTTCTGAAAAAGACCGAGATCCTCGCATTGCAGGACGTCGTTCCAAGGATCCACGTCACTCCACATTTGTATCAGTACGTTGCAACTCTGGTTCGTAACACCAGACCAGACGAAGATAACAATATTGATGCTGTGAGAGACTATGTGTCCTGGGGATGCGGACCGCG
>JABSSR010000130.1 GCA_013213965.1 Verrucomicrobiales bacterium
CACATCAACTGTAATCGGAACATTTAGAGGTAATGCGTTTTTCATTTCCTCCACAACCATTTCTTTAATTTCGGTTTCTTCATCTATTGCCATATCAAATAATAGTTCATCATGAACTTGAAGAATCATTTGGCTATCAAAGCCGCCCTCATTCAGAGCCAATTGCACTCCCGTCATTGCTAATTTTATCATATCAGCAGCGGTGCCCTGAATCGGAGTATTGATAGCGGTCCGCTCTGCGGCTGACCGAATCATCGCGTTAGAAGAATTAATGTCCCGCAAGTAACGACGACGACCTGTTATCGTTTCGACATATCCATTTTCTTTAGCGAATTCTATGGTCTTTGACATGAACTCTTTTACTTTCGGATACTGCTCAAAATAAGAATCAATAAGCTCAGATGCTTCGGATCGTCTCACATTCAGACGCCGTGAGAGGCCAAAAGCTGAAATGCCGTAAATAATACCAAAATTGACTGTCTTGGCCCCACGCCTCATGTCGGAAGTCACTGAATCCAAATCCACAGAATAAACTTTAGATGCTGTAGCAGAATGAATATCCAACCCTTCAGAGAAAGCCGATTGCAGAGCATCATCACCTGAAATAGAAGCCATCACGCGCAGTTCAATTTGAGAATAATCGGCCGCAAGGATTTTATAATCACTGCCACGAGCCACAAAGGCCTTACGTATCTCACGTCCCTGAGCAGTACGCACCGGTATATTTTGTAGGTTTGGGCTATTTGACACAAGCCTTCCAGTAGCTGTGACTAACTGTCCAAAACTAGAATGGACTCGTCCTGTTCTCTTTGCTATGGAATTAGGAAGAGCATCCACATAAGTATTCTTAAGTTTTGCTGATTCCCGGTATTCAAGGATAGCCTCAACGACTCGATGCTTGGGCGCTAACGAAGTAAGGACAGCTTCGTCTGTTTTGTATTGACCGGTCTTGGTCTTCTTTGGTTTATCTACTAATTTTAAATCATCAAAGAGGACCTCTCCTAACTGCTTAGGAGAATTTAAGTTAAACTCTCTTCCTGCCAGGCCCGTGATTTCAGCTCCTAAGTCATTAATAGAACTTGTGAGCGATTCACGTATCTCATCAAGAACAGACTGGTCCAAGGATATACCCTGTGATTCCATTGCAACTAGCACAGGAATTAAGGGGCATTCAATTTCATAGAAGACTTTTTCCTGTCCTTTCTCCTTTAAAAGGGGACGGAGTTTTTGTGCAAGCTGATAGGTAACATCAGCATCCTCTGCTGCATATTCAGCCAATTTACTAGCTTCAATGTCAGCCACCGAAGAATCTATCAAGCTTAATTGACCACTATCATCTTCCTCATCAATGAGGGACTTCATTGATATTGGAGTGTAGCCAAGCATTGATTCGGATGCATAATCCATAGAATGTTTCTGATCGGGAAAGGCCAGAGTATGGGCAAGCATTGTATCAAAGAGAGGACCCTTAACATTCAATCCAGACCAGTCTAACACCGCCAAATCAAATTTAAGATTATGTCCGATCTTTTCTGTTTTTGGATTACTCAAGAGATCAGCAAAATCTTTAACGAAATTTTTCCTCTGAGCCTCATCACGAGAACATTCAAAGTACAAGGCCTTTCCTTCGGCACAGGAAATGGCTATTCCGAGCAATTCATCATGCATCGGATCAGTTCCTGTCGTTTCAGTATCAAAACAAAAACTGTCCACTCCTATTAACTTATCAATCTCAGATCTCCTCCGATCCTCATCATCATAAACAATGTGAGAATAATCATGATCAACGCTCTCAATATTCTTTAGACTGACCTCTGCCGCATCATCATTCTCATTTGAATCATATCCCCTCCCCGCAACAAAGTCCTTACCGAGGAGACGCTTCCCAAGAGAATTGAATTCAAATTCAATGAAGATGCCGGCCACGGCATCACTGTTCTTATCCTCCAGCTGTAAATCATCCCAGTCCAGATCCACGGGAACATCAATAATTATTGTTGCTAATTTCTTTGAAAGCAGTGCCTGTTCTTTATTGTTCTCAAGATTCTCCCTTTGCTTACCTTTGAGTTGATCAATATTTTCAATCAACTGCTCAACTCCTCCGTACTGCGCAACAAGTTTCTTTGCCGTCTTCTCACCAATTCCAGGAACTCCCGGAATATTGTCACTGGCATCACCCCAGAGCCCAAGTATATCAATCACCTGTTCCGAACACTGCACATTCCATTTCTCTTTGATTGCATCGATCCCAATTATTTCGGGCTCATTACCAGCTTTTCCTGGTTTAAATATTTTAACTCTATCCTCAACGAGTTGGGCAAAATCCTTGTCAGGAGTGACCATGTACACTTCACATTCGTCATCATCATTGACTGCTCGTTTTGCTAAAGTTCCTATAATGTCATCTGCCTCATAACCGTCCATCTCAATGACCGGTATATTAAACGCTTTAATCAATTTTTTTACTTCCGGAATAGCAATAGAAAGGTCCTCAGGCATTGCGTCGCGCTGAGCTTTATATTCGGGAAATATTTCATGCCTCTCGGTCGGAGCCGGAGTATCAAATACAACTGCAATATGCGTTGGATCTTGCTTTCCAAGTAAATCAACCAAGGTGTTGGTAAAACCGTAAATTGCTGAAGAATTAACACCCTTAGAAGTGTAAATGGGATTACGGATCAGAGCAAAATGGGCACGGTAAACAAGAGCCATTCCATCCAATAAAAATAATCTCCTAGCCATATGTATTTATCCTCAATAGTCGATATCAATTTAACCTATTAAGAAAGATAAATAGTAATTCATTTACAATTGAATACTCATTTCTTGAAATGATGCTCTGGAGATACGATCGTTCTATCAATGAAGTGGTTTATTATATTTTTATTAGGAGCGGTGGGCGTAATTGGTTTCATGAACTGGGGGAAAATTCATGATTTCTTAAACAAGAAAAAAGGATCCGAATCAAAAGAACTATCAACAGTAAAGCCACTAAATAATACCAATCCATCCATTCCAGAAAAAGGAAATGTCATTACTAAACAAAATCCTCAAATTGATCCAATCGAGGAAAAATATCCATTCCCAGACTTTAAGCCAATCGAAAATTTAGTTGGAAATTGGAAAAAAATCCCAAACTCTGCATTCCCTCGGCAAGTCACCGTCAAAGTAAAAGCAAAATACATTTTTGCTGGTGGCGCAGGAAGTTCAACCATACCTGCTGGGCGCAAGACCACAGCCTTATCATTTTCAGGGAATCATTTAATTATTGCTCCAAGCGCTCAATCAAAAATTCGAGGACAAATATTAATCGACGATACTGATTACAAAGAAATTCTTGGATTTGAATACGTAAAATACAAGAACAGAAAACGTAAAGAGGTTATGACTCAACGACAAAGGGCCAGATTAATTGCAGCAGCAGAAGAGAAAAATTTCAACACTCAATCCATTCCAAGTCAATCCGTCACTATTGCAACAGCTTCAAAATTGCCAAAGGCTAGAATAGCTGAATATGAAAATCGAATCGGAAAAATACCAAAAAGAGGTAATGATGGACGAGTTAGGTTAATGGTTTCAAGTCTGATGGGTGGTGAAGTCTCTGAAATAAAGCTCAATGAGATATCTCATTGGGGGCCTATTCGTTATGAAATTGTAGACGGTCAACCTTACTGGACAGGTACCGTCACTTATAATACAACCAGTCTTTTCGGTACATTTCCAACAGAAGCAATGGCGTTAATGCGAAATGACAAAGTCATCGACTGGTTGTACACGGGATCTCTCGAAGAGGTACCGTAAATTTAAATTTATCTGGGAAGCCTTGGCAATTTAAGCCATCTCCTCTCTTGAGTTAATTCCCTGACTGAAGACAGCCAAACCAACACCTTTTTACCTTTCCAAAATTCTGGACCCTTATAGATCTGCCTCAATGCCTGCGAACTGGATCCTCTGCTCGCTGCAAGAAATACTTTAAACCCGATCTTCTCCTGTAAATGATCGACGGCACCGGCTCGAGTCATCAACATATCGCCTCCTTCATGAAAAATGAGTGTATGACTGTCACCTAAGACAATAACAGGACTACTAGAATCGTCAGGACTAACCGATTCAATTCCCACTTCACCCCTAATTCCTGCCCTCATTACCTCTAATAACTCTGCTTCCCAGTCGTCACGATTCTCATCAGGAATAAGGTCACCTTTTATACTTAGTTTGAGGGGTTCACTTCTAACAAATTTTAATTTTGATTTCTTGGCAGAATCGTTAACCCAATCACTTCCACGAATTTCTTGAGCGATCTGCTCAGCAATTAATTCGCAAGTCCAAGGACTGGGATGAGAATCAGTCATGCAATAACTTTGAGAACCGTTGGACCAACGTTCCTTCATGAGTAACGGCTCGATATCAATTACTTTAATGCCACCCATCCTTAATTTATCAAGAAAAGGAGACGCATTAATGATCTTATCCTTAAGAGATATTTTTTTTGTAAACTTGTCCGGATAAATACAAACCTTGGGAGGGACAGGAACATAAATAAATTGCACTCCGATAGACTTCAACATCTCATTCAGTGATAAGAAAATTGGCAATGGATCTTCTCCTGAAACTGAAACATCTTTCCAATTCTTTTCCCAAAACCGTCCCTTAGCCACATGTGATAATTCGGATCGCAGGAAAAGCCAACTCGGGTCATCTCCAACGATCACTCGATCGTTAGTACCTTTTTCCGATTCAGTTACTATAGAATGAAGCTGGTTCACCTGTTGATTTATCAATTCATCAGCAAATAAAAATCCACTCACTAGATGAACAAACGCAATAAAGATAGGTAATGGGATTCTCATGTCATTTTAATCCTGTCATCTCAGGGACACTAACATCATAAAAGACAGGCGCATCAAAATCAGATATATCGTTAAATTGACGTTCTGATTTTAGCTGAGGGTGCAAAACGTACGGTTCAATAATGAGTTCAAAATCTTTCTCTAAATGGGATGGGATACCTTTAACATAACTTCGGTCAAGGATTGCCCAATGTGCAACTGCAATAACGTTAGCCTTCAGATTCCCTTCTATTACTTGCTTAACATCATATAAGTTATATACCAGGCAACGCGCGTATGGCCCAAGATCTTTTACTCTTGGTAATCGGGTTTTTTCCTTCAACTGACAGCGAATCTTAAGAATCGGAATCTTTTGACTTATGGAATCCAAATAGGATTCGGAAGATTTATACAGAGCTTTTCCATCAACGAGAGTAGAATAAACTGCTAATTGATA
>JABSSR010000131.1 GCA_013213965.1 Verrucomicrobiales bacterium
CCAACTCATGAATCAAGACGCCATTACTAGTTTGAGAAACCTGAGATCGAGAATGTTCCTCTTTAACTTCTTGTTTTTTATTTTCATTACGATTAACAAATTTTTGAATCTGCTCTTCAATAGTCGAAGCCGTGACCTCATCATCAAAAATATCTCCGGAAACACAAGCGATACCAGAATAGACCTGGGGAATCGGGCGAGCCTCTGCCACTGCCCCAGCCTCTGAGAAAACCAGCATGGGCCGATTCCTTGAGAATCCTACAGTCTCCCATATTTCCTGTTGCTGAGTATTTAAAAGCCGATCAACATCAAATGGTTTCCCAGTATAAAAAGATGCTGCTTTCCTAGCCTTTACTAGATGCACTTTAAGCTTTCCATCCTCTTCAAACTCAAAATCAAGTCCTCTTGTTTTTTGACCGTGCGCTTTCATTTCCCTCCGATAAACGTCCGCCACGATCCTCATCAAAACTTCAGTCTTTTCCTGATGATTTGGCTTCACTTCCCGATCCGAAGGAACAAAGTAAACTATTCTCACCTTATACCTCTTTCCAAGATCTTTTAAGACAGGCGGAACAATTAATTCCCTCGTAATTTTCTTCTTAGTAATCTCATTCTTATCTGCAAACAAGCTAACTACACCTATTAAAATAAGAGCAGGAAGAAGTGCATAATAACGTTTATCCATTGGTAACTAATTATCAGTCCCTCCAATACGTTGATTCTTTCCCAACTGTATAACGGACATTCATCTGTGGAGTGGCTACGGGAAGTTGCCCTATATGCAAAGACTCGACCCCAGCCAACGTCATCCCCGAAGTTAATAATGTCCTCTCCACTGGATATGGAACTTTGCCCGTAATGACAGTATTCTCAATGTGACGACAAAGAGGATGGAAAAAATCCGCAGTCGATGAACCATGAGTAGGCATGGGAAGATACATCTGCGTTGAAATTATTTCATTATTATCTGCTCTCATACCAGCGTAATTGAAGTCCTGAATACTAGCCATTAACATGGTTGTCTTGAACCCGTCCAAATGCTTAATGAAATAAGCCCATGCATTAGGAAATGTTTTACGAGCCCAATCAAAAGTGATTTTTCCTGTATAATACCCACCTTTGACCGGTAAATTATGGCTACGCGTTAACGCTGAAACGATAAGCCGTCTAGTATCAGCGTGCTCTTTTTTTAATAACCGGTTCCACATCTTTTCACCTCGCAACGCATGCACTTCACTAATACCCACTTCTCCTCCTTTACGCCGCTCCGACATGCATTGGGCTGTCTCAAGAGCATGGATATCGTAACTGTCGACCCCTCCGTAGGCAACGCAGACACTCTCTTTGAGAGGCGTATTAAACGGCATATCTATTGATGGCAAGCGTCGAGTAACCGGCAAAGACGAACCAGCAAAGAATGGAAAATTAAGTCGTTTCGAATCATTCACCATTTCCTTACAATGGTTCCAAGTTGTTGATAAATGCTTGTCATTAAAAACGGGGACAGAGCGGCCGCTCTTTTCAAATACTTTCACGCATTTCTTGAACCACTCATACCTAGGATAGAGCCTTTGCCCCTTATCGTTGCTCGGATAATTTCCATGCTCCGCGATAATCACCACACCATCAACTGCAAGATCATTAGTACCTAACGTCAATGCCTGTTCAATACTTGGATACAACTTAAGCCCGTAACGCTTGACTCGGTCCCTCCCAAGGTCACCGTTTTCTGGAAACTGGTCAATGTATATCGATGCAATATCTAGCCGTGGTTCCTGCCACTTGCCTTGCCACCCATATCCTAATGCGAGCCGGTCCAGGAAATGCTGAGCATGTGAATGTGTTCGGACCTCAGTACCAAGAAAAGCAATTCTCTTTTTTCCCCGATTTTCTTTACCATGTAAATGGGTTGAAAGCAATCCAGGGCACGCCACCATTGCACCACAGTTCCGGATAAAAGTCCTTCGATTAATTTTCATCTTAATTCTGCATTAGGAAAATGAATTGGTAATTAGAAAAATAACTCTTCGATCTACATTGTTATAAGGTAACGGGCATTGTCGGCCGACCTAACCAGGCATCTTTCCACGTCTTATTTTTTAAATCGTAATGAATTTTAACTGGGCCGTCCCTGAAAAGAGAATCAGATTCATTCTTAAAAACATCCTTTGATTGGGATGGAACGTCTCCGTAAAATGTCATCACTGTTAAATTCTGACAACCCCCAAAAGCACCCACCCCAATACTTGTAACACTTTTTGGAATAAATATTTCTCTCAATTCTTTGCACTGTGTAAATGCGTTATCCTCGATGGTTGTTACACTTTCCGGGATCCTTACTTTGTGCACATTGGAACCAGCAAATGCACCGTGAGCAATCTTCTTAACGGTGCCGGGAATTGTAATTTCTCCACTAGCTGATGGATAACTCAAAAGAATCTCTTTCTTTTTATTAAGCAGCATTCCCGCTTCTCTCGCATAAGTCGGATGGGAATCCTGGACTTCAATGTTGGTTAACCTCAGACAATGCCTAAAAGCACTATTCTCTATATTCGTAACTGCATCAGGGATCTTAAGATTGGTTAAAGCACAACCCTGAAAGGCTGATCTTCCTATACTTACAACCGTTTCGGGAATGTTCACATTGGATAAGTTGGTACATTTATAGAAGGCCCCGCTCTTAATGGTCTTGATCCCATCAGGGATTTTCACATTGCTAAGATTCACGCAATCGCGAAAAGCATTCTCCCCAATAATAGTGACTGGCTTATTCTCAATGCTGCCCGGTATATCCAAATTACCAGACACTTTAGTATCACAATCCGTGACAGTGATAGTAACCGAGTCACTATTTACCATATAAATAAGATTATCCGAACGGGAGTTTCCTACAAATACCGGCAAACCTCCTAACTGATTCTCAAAACCAGTAGCACTAAATTTCCTATAAACTAAAGCAGTCTCTGCCACATTTAAAAAAAGAGCAGAACCAACGCTTGGTGCATTTCCTTCGAAAGTAACGCTTTGAAGACTGGCACAACGGTAAAAAGCATAGTTCCCAATGCTAGTGACACTCGCTGGAATCACTACGCTATTTAATTTAGAACATCGATAAAATACCTGATCTCCGATACTGGTAAGATTCTTTGAGATAGTGAGCCCAGTCAAATTAACGCAACGATAGAATGCATAATTACCAATTCTGATAACATTATCTGGAATTATAAGATTACCTTTTAACTTAGCGCAGTCCCGGAAGGCCGAATCACCTATGGTATTGAGACTTTTTCCTAACGTAATAGCATCTAATTTAATACATCCAAAGAAAGCTCGATCCCCAATACTAGTTACATTATCAGGGATAGTCACACGATTCATATTAACACATGTATTAAAAGCCCAATCACCAATGCTCTTGAGACCTTTTCCTAGTTGCACTCCAGCCATCTTCAAACATGCATAAAAGGCATATTTACCAATACTCGTAACACTATCCGGAACAGTCAGACTAGTCAGTCCCACACAACCATAAAAGGCCTTTTCTTCTATTCGAGTAACAGTATCAGGAATACCAACACTGGTCAGCTTAGAACAACTACGGAACGCATTTTCACCAATCACGGTGACCGGCTTATCTTCAATGGTTGAAGGAATGGAAAATTCACCAGCGGCAGAAGATAAGCAATTTGTTATGATCACACCGCCATTACGCACCTTATAGCTAAGTTTACCTATATCAGCACTGAACAGAGTGGATACGGGGAATATTAAAGCAAAACAGACTATTATTTTGGAACGCATTACTGCCCAATGCTAACACCGCCGAACATCAATACCCAATGACAAAAACATATGTCATTTATATTAAAATCACTTTAAAATGAGGTTATTACTTCACACTGAAGAATAAATCCTTTAACTTTCCAGAAAATGAAAACATTCAAAAACATTAAGTTTGCCCCATTCTTCGCTCTCTTAGCTGCGCTGATAATCATTGGTTGCGGCTCTAAAGATGACGATACAGAGAAACAAAAAGAAACTACGACAGAACCTGAGCCAGAACCTGAGCCAGAGCC
>JABSSR010000132.1 GCA_013213965.1 Verrucomicrobiales bacterium
CAAGAGCACGAAAGAAATATTCGGTCCCAGGATCCAGACCATTGATCTGGGCCGAAAAAGCAGCACTGTATTTTCCAGGCAAAGCAATACTCTTTTCCCAATCCTGAGTATTAGTCCTGGCATCCGATGAACCGTAATAAAAAGTAATTGCCGGCTCATCATTACCAATGCTGGTGACTCGTCCTCTAATTCTCGCCGAATCAGAACGGACCAGTGTTGCTGATTGTAACTCAACTGAAGCGAGGCCAGGATCTTCGATCCCAACAATCTGAATGCCATGAAAGCCAGAATTTGAACTTCCCCGAATCAGGTTCAGTGTCTGGGAATCTCCGGTCAAACCTTCGAAGAGTGCGTAGTTGGAACGTGGGTTTCCGTTTCCGGTGTCCGTTGTCCTTTCATACTGCGCCGGGAAATTACCTCCTTGCTGAGAAAATGTTCGAAACGAATAGGTCTGACCACCCTCAAGCTCTATTTTTCCTGTCCGGTCATTTCCATCACTCCCGAAATAAACGTAAAGATCATAGGAACCTGTGAAGGCATTGTTGATGTCATTTATAATAATCTGAGCAGATCCTCCGCCTCCGATTGCATCAATGTATCCGTTCATGAGTTGATTGTCCCCATTACTTACACCATTGTTCGTGTTCCAAGTTCCGTTCGAGCTCCAATCAACTTTGACTCCACTATTACTTATGGAACCATTCGCGCCGGTCTGAGGATCGGGGCCTCCATCAGTACTGACCCAGCCAGAAGATGGGACAATACCAGCCACTGTCGTTTCGTCCATGGCAGTATTATCACGGTCACTATTAAAACTGAAACCTATCGAATCAGCAATGGCCGGTAGGGTAGGAACAACAAAGAGAAATAAGATTAGGAAGAGCTGCTTGATTTTCATGGGGGAGTTTTTATAGACATTCGTCCCCAGTCCGATGAAAACATTCAATCAGCAGTAGGCTTGGGGGATCCTGCCCGCCAATAAGTTACACCTAAAATGATGAATTGCTAGAGACTAAAAAACAGAACAGCCCTTCTCTCATTGTACAGAGAAGGGCATTCCTGAAGTTCCTGAGAATTTTGCCCCGGAACCTTCAATTCTATTCGTCTTCTGTTTCATGGGCACGGAAAAACAGCTCCCTTGCCTCGGGCATTGGATTTTCAAAGGGGCCATAAGTTGTCGTATCGCCATCTGAGATGATACTGTCATCAAGGTCAAAGTCCCAGGTCTTGAGATCCTCTGAAACATATAATGCGTAGGTCTTATTTGGTATGGAATTCCAGGTCAGAGTAAATTCATCGCTTTGAGCATTGTACAGGATCTCTGTCATCTCGAAAGGAGTTCCTGGTCCGAGACGAACGATCTGTATTGCATGAATTCCAGAGTTACTTGAACCACGATTAATCTGTACAGAAAAATCTGAAGAGTTTTGTTCCCTGAAGACACAATAATTTGATGGTGGATTAGTGCCATCCTCGTCCTCGGAAAGAACATAATCAAATTCAGGATCAAATGCACCCTTGTTCGAATCGGTGGTATAAGAGAAGGTCTGACCGGCAGTGGTACTTTCGACTTCTCCGGTCCTGCCATTCCCATCACTTCCAAAGTAAACATAAATATCATAGGAAGAAAAAGAGATGCCATTGAAATCAACTGTGGCAAAGCCTCCTCCACCAATATTATCAATGTAACCATTAATGAGTTTAGCGTCCGGACTATCAAAACCGTTCGTCGTGTTCCAGGTTCCGTTAGAGGTCCAGTCCACAGTGACTCCGGAATCACCTCCACTATCATCAACCAAAACACCAGAGACGGGACTAATGATATCAGCCTGAGAACCATTGGCACCGGCCTGTGGATCAGCACCGCCCGCACTATTATTCCAGTTCAACTGTGCCACTTCAGGTAACCCAGCAATCTCGTCAGGCCCCAGCTCGGCATCTGTTCCACGGTTACTGTTGAAATTAATCCCTATCTTGGTTCCACCGCCAGCTCCTGACTCGTCATCTCCGGGATCCAATGGATCAAGACCAAGAGCAATCTCAACAGAATCTGATGTGCCTCCACCATCAGTGTCCTCCTTAGTCGGATCAGTCTTATTCTCCTCATTCTGTATCTCTTCAGCATCTGTGAGCTTGTCACCATCGGTATCAGCATTATTGGGATCCGTGACGTAAGGGTTCGGCTCAACCTCCGATCCATCATTTAAAGTGTCACCGTCAGTGTCCGCCTTTTTAGGATCAGATCCAGTATCAGTCACACTAACAAATGTCCCGGTATTTGTTTCCACATTATCATCTAAACCGTCATTGTCAGTATCAGCATCCTGTGGACTTGTCCTGGCAACATATTCCTCCAAATTAGTAAGACCATCCTGATCCGGGTCACCTTCGGGACCATTGTTAGGATCGACGTCTCCATTATCCTCTGGGTCAAGATCATTATTTTCCTCCCACTCGTCAGGGAGTCCGTCCTCATCAGTATCCTCTCGTGGACCTCCAGGAGAAAGCACGCCACTGGCAAGATTGGCGATAGCTTCATCAGTCAAAGCAATGTCCCAAACAGCAACATCATCAATGGAGCCATTGAACCAGTTGCCCGAAGCGTCAAAAACACCACCGCCACCAATATTGAAATTGAATCCAGAAGTTGGAAGAGGGACTGGAGATCCTCCAGAACCTGATAACTCTCCATCAATATAAACTGATTGTCCTTCAGCAGTTCCCTTCACTGCGATATGCCTCCAACCATCACTGTCTGGTCCAAAAATTACATTAACAGCACCGGCAGTGACAGTCCACAGCTGCATCTGGCTTGCATTGGCCATGCCAAATTCGACCAAATCATTTTGTCCAAATAAACCCGTACGGTTGCCCTGGGATGCACTGAAATTGACCCAACCTGACATCGTGAACTCAGTCTTCTCGTTTAGCATTGCCACCTCACTGGACACGTAGTCGTCAATGCCATCGAATTGAATCGCGAAATCACTGGCAGATCCGGAAAATCCAGTCACATATTCTGGTTCCCCGTAAACAGTTCCATTATAATCACCTCTCAGGTCAGCAGTCTCATTTGCACCCTGATCATCAAAGGTCCAATAGGCGAGCGGAGGTTCAATGTCAGGAACATCAGGAAAGCTATTCTCATCTAAGGGATCAGTGCCTGCTTCAACCTCGTCTGCGTCGGAAAATTGATCACCGTCAGTATCCGCGTTAAGTGGACTCGTTCCGTTTTCCACTTCAGCACCGTCAAGTAATCCATCTGCGTCGGAATCTTCCAGATTTGGATCCGTCCCTGTATTGGTGGCACTGACAAAGACGCCCGTATTGGTCTCAACGTTATCGTTAAGGTCATCATTATCAGTGTCAACGTCCTGAGGATCCGTTCCATTTTCAAATTCATCAATGTTAGTCATTCCGTCCTGATCAGGATCTCCCTCAGCACCATTGTTAGGATCGACGTCTCCATTATCCTCTGGGTCCAGATCATTATTAATTTCCCAGCTATCAGGTAACCCATCCTCATCCTCGTCGAAGACTTGTACCGATACGATCTGGATACCATGAATACCTGAATTGCTGCTTCCGCGGATGATTTGAATGGATTGAGTGTCACCACTGATTCCCTCAAAAACTGCATAATTGGCTTGGGGGTTCCCATCGCCAGTGTCCTCAGTCCTTATATAGTTGGTCGGGAATCCTCCAGCATGCTGGGAGAAGGTATTATAGGAATATGTTTCTCCGTCCTGCAGGGAAACTTTACCTGTCCTGCCGTTCCCGTCACTGCCGAAATAAACGTAGATATCGTAATTTTCACCAAAGGTAAAGGCATCAATTCCGCTGATATTGACGTCACAAAATCCTCCAGCACCGACCGCATCAATGTAACCGTTCATGAGTTGATTATCCCCATCACTTACACCATTGTTCGTGTTCCAAGTTCCATTGCAGCTCCACTCCACAGTGACTCCGCTATTACTTATGGAACCATTCGCGCCGCCCTGAGCATCGGCGCCTCCATCAGTACTGACCCAGCCAGAAGATGGAACA
>JABSSR010000133.1 GCA_013213965.1 Verrucomicrobiales bacterium
AGAGCACTATTAACTCATCATCGAAAACTGAACCGCTGGCTCCAGCTCGGTGGACATGCGGACGGGAACCCTGACGTCCACAGAGTCGCGGCCCGAGAAGCATATGAAGAGAGTGGTATCAGCACGCTTGAACTTGTCTCTGGTGAAATTATGGACCTAGACATTCACACAATTCCGGCAAGTGGTAACGTACCGGCACACCTCCATTACGATGCCAGGTTTCTATTCAGGATAACTGACAACGAGAACTATCAAGTCAGTGAAGAATCTCATGACCTTGAATGGGTAGAGATGGAAAAGATTCAGGAATTTACTTCAGAGGATTCGATCTTAAGAATGGTCCATAAGACAAAAGAATTTCTTCGTAATTAGAGCTTCCCTGCTGGTCTCTGAGACTTCTTTAGATCCTCATCAAAGAGATTCATTTTCTTTATCATGGCCTGCACAAGAATCTCATTTTCTTTGGCTAAGTTCTTCGTTTCCGAGATGTCAGAATCTAAGTCATAAAGTTCCACGGACTGTGATTTCTTTCCTGACCTGCGAATCTTCCACTTTCCCTGACGCGCAGATTCGAGACGGTTCCCCTTGTAATAATAGTAAATTTCATGAGGAGAGACTGCTCCTTCAGTACCGGAGATGAGAGGCCATATGTCCTTCCCGGCAATTTTCCTGTCCTTCAAAGGCTCGGCCCCAACCAACTTTGCGATGGTTGGCATCAGGTCAATGGACGCAGCCACCTCATCACAACTCGTTCCCTTCGGAATCTTACCGGGCCAACGCATTATGCATGGCACACGCATTCCTCCTTCGTAAGTCTGAAACTTAAATCCTCTCAAAGGATAAGCGCTACCACCACGTCCACGGTCCAGTTTCCAAGGGCCATTGTCCGAAGTGTAAATGACTAGAGTCCTTTGATCGATTCCTTTTTCCTTAATTGATTTGAGTATCTGACCAACTGACCAATCAATTTCCTCGATCGTGTCCCCATAAAGTCCGCGCTTACTCTTGCCTTTGAACTGCTCGGACGCAAAGAGCGGTATATGAGGCATCGTGTGGGGAAGGTAAAGAAAGAACGGAGAATCCTTGTTTTTAGAAATAAATTTAATAGCTTCTTCAGTGTACCGTTTCGTCAGAGTCGTCTGATCACAAGGGTACTCGATCACTTCCTCATTCCTCATGAGCGGGACCAAATTTTTCTTAGGTTTTTCTTTTTTAATCCTGTCCTTCGTAAAACCATCACGTAAATTAATATTATCCGCGAGCGAAGCTTCCGGGTCTATCGTCATATCGTTGCTATAGGGAATCCCAAAATAAGAATCAAATCCCTGCCTAGTCGGAAGAAATTTTGGTTTATGGCCTATGTGCCATTTCCCGATGCATGCTGTAGCGTATCCTTTTCCTTTAAGCACCTCAGCGATCGTGACTTCATCAGGATTAAGGCCGATCTCGTGGCGCGGGAACAGGACCCCAGGAACGCTGACCCGGGTCGGATAAGATCCGGTCATTAGAGCGGCTCTCGATGGGGAGCAGACCGAATTGGCTGAGTAAAAACTAGTGAATTTGCGGCCCTCGACAGCCATCTTATCGAGATGAGGGGTCTTTATCTTGGGCGATCCGAAGCAACCAATATCCTCATAGCCCTGATCATCAGTAAAAATAATAATAAAATTAGGCAATTCGGCTTTCAATGAAGGAAAAAAGACTAAAAAGAAGAGGATTACCGAGAGCAATTTCTGCATTTTCTTAAGCATTATACTATATATAATTATTGAATTTTTTGTTAGGATCATTGGATCCAAGTAGTTTATTATAACAGACATTTTGGGACATTTGAATATGATTTAAATTCTCACATTTCCATGCAAAATATTGGTAAATGAATCAATGAAAAGATTAACCGCACTCTTCATCCTTCTTTCGACTATTTTAGGCAACAACACACTCATTGCTAAAGATAAGATACTATTCAACAGAGACATCCGACCATTGCTCTCTGATAACTGCTTTGCGTGTCACGGACCTGACGAGCATAAACGTAAAGCGAAACTGCGCCTTGATATCAAAGAAGGAGGAGGATTCGAAGACCGTGATGGTGTAGTTGCAATTATTCCTAATGACCTGGACAACAGTGAACTGATTGCGCGAATCACTTCAGATGATGAGGATGAACTGATGCCTCTGAAAAAATCAGGAAAGAAACTTAATACTGATCAAATTAATTTGCTCAAGGAGTGGATCAAACAAGGAGCCGAATATGAAGGGCACTGGTCATTTAACAAACCAGCTAAATCAGTCGACCCTACAATTAATCCTATCGATCATTTCATTGCAACCAGACTCAATGCTCAGAAGCTAAAGCTCTCTGATCCTGCCGCTGCTCATACATTAATTCGTAGAATATCTCTGGACCTGACTGGTATTGCCCCGACCCCCGAAGAAGTAAAGACTTTTCAGACCGAACACAATCAGGACCCACAAGCAGCCATGAAAAATGCTGCTATCCGCTTAATGGACTCACCAAGGTACGGGGAAAGGATGGCTATTTTCTGGCTGGACTTGGTCAGGTACGCAGACTCCATCGGATACCATTCGGACACTAACATGAATGTTTACCTGTATCGCGAATGGGTCATCAACGCTTTCAATGCGAACCAAAGATTTGACCAGTTCACAAAGGATCAGATTGCCGGGGACTTGTTACCGAACTCAACTGATGAGCAAAAAATCGCTTCAGGTTACAATCGCTTACTGCAGACCACTGAAGAAGGAGGAGCACAACCTAAAGAATACGTCGCCATCTATGCAGCGGACCGAGTCAGGAACATTTCTGGAGTTTGGCTAGGCGGAACGCTCGGTTGCGCTCAATGCCATGATCACAAATACGATCCCTACACAACGAAGGACTTTTACTCAATGGCTGCTTTCTTTGCAGACATCAAGGAGACGGCCGTGGGCAAGAGGGAAGCAGGAATGGCCGTGGCCACGGGCCAGTACAAGAAAAGAATTGAGGATCTGGATAATAAAATTGCAGAACTGATCAAACTTACGACCGTATCGTCCCCTGAAATCACTGCTTCACAGGCCGAATGGGAAAAATCCATTGGCTCCTCGACTAAGCCCCTACTTG
>JABSSR010000134.1 GCA_013213965.1 Verrucomicrobiales bacterium
TAGTAGCGAGTTTGGTTCCAGGATCAAAGGCAGGGACCAAATCCATCAGATTTTCGGGCACCTTACCTCCGAGCCCATCAGAAAGTAGTTGAGCCTTTTCGGGATTAACTGAGTTCCATTCTTCAAATGTTATTTTCCACTCATCGTATTTTTCAGCGAGCTCTTTAGCATGTTCAGTAAAGTAGGAGCTGACATTTTCGGAGACATGGAAAGTTTCTTCAGGGAGTCCGAGGCCTGACTTTGCTGATTCCGCGAATTTTGCACCGCTCTCTCCGTGCCCGGCGGCCGTTCCTGCCACTTCAGGGATTCCTCTTCCAATTTCCGTTTTGCAGATGATTAATTTGGGCTTTCCATTGTCATCCGACTTGGCTTTTGTGATCGCCTCATTAATTGCGTCCAAATCATGACCATCAATGGTATTTGTGTCCCAACCCATCGCCTCGAACCGAGCTCCCGTGTCCTCGGTCTGAGTTTTAACGGCCATCGCATCTAGCGTCACGTCATTGGAATCATAAAGCAGTATGAGGTTATCGAGATTGAAGTGCCCGGCGAATGCGGCTGCTTCGGCGGCGACTCCTTCCTGGAGGCAGCCGTCACCGGCAAGAGCAAAAACATGATGGTCAATGATTGCATGACTTTCTGTGTTAAATCGTGCCGCTGCCATCTTGCCTGACACTGCATAACCGACCGCGTTGCCGATTCCTTGTCCCAAAGGTCCTGTCGTGGCTTCGACTCCGGGAGTCTCACCAAATTCTGGGTGCCCCGGAGTCTTGCTCCCGAGTTGACGGAAATTTTTTATTTCTTCCAGAGGAAGGTCATGCCCTGACAAGTGCAGCCAGCTGTAAAGGAACATAGAACCGTGCCCGGCAGATAGGATGAACCTGTCCCTGTTAATCCATTTTGGCTCAGCAGGATTATAGTTAAGGGATTGTCCATATAATACGGCTCCAATGTCTGCTGCGCCGAGTGGAAGTCCCAGATGACCGGATGAGCATTTATGAATAGCGTCAATGGCTAGTCCACGGGCATTATTTGCGGCTTCTGCTAAAATTTCTTTCATTTTTACGGGTGGATAATTTATGGCGCAGTTTGAATCGTGCAAGGGACAAGAATTTTAGAGCTAAAGGCTTGTCCCTTAATGCGCAATATGAGAAAATAATACTTAAAATAGCTACTATGAAAGCACTAACCTCTTCAATTTTTATCTTGCTGTTCTCTTCTGCGTATATTTTTGCTCAGAATTCGATTGGCTTCAGTTTTAATAGTGACCGTGATAATACTGCCATGGACGAAACGACAGTGGCTGGTATTGTCCCATCTTCTGGCTGGGTCAGTACTGATGGAGGCTTTGATGCTACGGGCGGCGCGAATGGTTCCATAAGTAATAGCGGAGTCACTGTGGAGTGGAGCTCGAATGGAACTTGGAACACGAACAATGGTGTAAGTAATGGGGATAATCAACTCATGAACGGTTACATTGATGCGATCGGTGCTGGAGGATTTTGTGACGTCAATATCAGCGGAATTGATGCTTTTACCTTTGGTGAAAATTACGATATCTACGTTTATTTCGGCAGTGACGGGAACGGCAGGACAGGTAAAGTTTCCCTGCAGGACGGAGAAACATATTCCTATAACACCTTCTCCCAGCA
>JABSSR010000135.1 GCA_013213965.1 Verrucomicrobiales bacterium
CGTATCGGGAGTCAATGTGTCTAATAATGTAATCGTTTCGGCCGACTATGACGGAATTATTAAGTGGACTGCCATTGACTCTCGAAAAGAGCAAAGAAAGATAAAGGCTCACAAATTTTGGTCGTGGCAAAGCAGAGTATCCCCAGATTCAAAAATGATTGGTTCTGTTACTGGCCAGTACCTTGCAGGAGGATATAAATATGAACCGTTTTCCGAAACGGAACCTTCCATAAAAGTGTTTGATACACTTTCAGGGGAACTTATCCATAAATTCTCTCATGTTCCTCCTGTCCAATCTTTGGCATTTAGTAATGACAGTCGATATTTAGCAGCGGGTAATTTGATGGGAGAGGTGCGAGTCTGGGATTTAAATTCAGGGGAAATGTACACTAGCTGGAACACGCCAAGTTTTACTGGTTGGGGAATAATTAAAGGTCATTACTATACTGGAGGTGTTTTCTCTATTGAATTTTCACCAGATGACAGTTCGATTTACTTGGCAGGTATGGGAAGTACTCGTGATCCTGCAGCTGGCAACGGGAAACAACTCTGGGAAGAGTTTTTATGGAGGGATGAGGAGAAATCACCCAAGAGGAAACGCAGTGCTATTGATGGCGAAATCGGCCAAGGACTAATGGAAAGTCTATCATTTCATCCAAGTGGTGATTTCTTTGTTATGGCTGGAAGGATGTTTAAAGGTAACTGGAATATTGCTCTCTTTGATACTGATACAGGTAATATTTTATGCTCTCAAAATTCAGGTATCCGATGCAGTGATATTGTTTTCGGCGAGGATGGAACCAGGTTTTATATTGGTGGAGGTAAAGGTCAGGGGAAGAAGAAAGACGATATTTTTGGTTCTTGGGGTAGAATCCAAGAATTTGAAATTAATATTTCTTAGATGAGTAATTAATAATTTCTTAAAGTGTTTGGATCCCTTGATTTCTTCCGTGGCCCTGTTAATTTCGGCAAGCATTGTCAGAAAACATGAGACAAGTCCTCAGATCAAAGATTCATAGAGCCAAGGTTACAGAGGCTAATGTAGACTACATTGGCAGTATTACTATTGATGAAGATCTATTGGATGCGGTTGGATTGTGGGTAGGAGAAAAAGTATTGGTTGCGAGTGTGGATACTGGCGTTCGGCTTGAAACCTATACATTGAGAGGCGAACGAAGTTCAGGGATCATATGTGTGAATGGAGCCGCTGCACGACTCATTAATGAAGGAGAAGTAATAATTATAATTGGTTTTGAGATTACAGACCATCCCCTAAAGTCGAAGACAGCCTTCGTGGACTCTAATAATAGAATAGAGAAAATCGTCGAGAGTTAATTTACAAGATTAATTAATACGGCGACCTGAACTTCCTTTAGAGCTGCTACTTGAGCTTTTACTAGGAATGCTTCTGGAGGGGCTCCTAGAACTGTTACCTGATCCTCCACTTGAGCTTTTGCTGGGTATGCTCCTTGAGAAATTTCTGGAACTGCTACTTGGAGTTTCACTTGAGCTGGATCCTGAGTGGATCCTTTTCATTGGTGCTGAGTTGCTGCTGGATTTATCTGAGTTTACTATTCTTCTTGCTGGTGGCCGATTTGATTTTTTAGGTCCTGATTTTGAATGTCTGTCATCATGATAATAATGATGGTGGTGGCCTCCTCCATGAAAACCCACACCTAAAAAACCGCGACTACCGACATATGGTCCTGAGTAGCCAACTTCCCATGGATCGCTGTAACCGTATCTGGTATTAAGGCCTGACCCGTACCTTTTGTAACTAGCAACTTTTTGGACTTTGCCTTCGCAAGATTTGTCCGGGCAAGCAAGATCTTTTTCATCTATTGATTTCGATATTTCAAAAGTTTCTCCGCATTTCTCGCACTGATAGTAGGCTGAAGGATAAGGTCTTTTTGTTGTCTGACATGAGATTAAAAATATGGTCAAAAAACTAAGAGTAATATAACTAAATTTATTCATTTTAATTTATGTTAGTTGCATAAGTATCTCTATTTTCTTTTATCATTGCAACGACAAAGAATTTCCAAATTCTTTTACTGGTTCCTAATAGGGGTTAGATAATAGGTAATCAAGATTAAGAATATTTTATTTTCTAGTTAATGATACTGGGATATAGTTTAGAAATAATGAAAGATAATCATCTGCTACAAATAGGTTATTGGGACAGAAGAAAAATGCTTTACGGGCTGGGGCTTGGTGCGAGCGCGTTTTTGACTCCGGGATTATTTGCTGAAGCATTAACGGAGCCTACTCCGAGGCAAACTGAAGGACCTTTCTATCCAGACGAGATGCCACTCGATACAGATAATGATTTACTTGTCATAGGTGATTCATTGACTCCCGCAGTTGGTGAAGTGACTCATTTGACTGGTGTAGTTAAAAATATAAAAGGGGATCTGGTTCGTAATGCGTTAGTGGAGATCTGGCAAGTCGGTGCCAAGGGTGTATATCTACACACAAAAGATGACCGTGAGGGGAGAGATGAGAATTTCCAAGGATACGGAAGATTTCTGACTGACTCAAAGGGCCGATATTATTTCCGTACCGTGAAACCTGTCACATATCCTGGGCGCGCACCCCACATTCATGTGGCTGTAAGTATAAAAGGGAAGAGGATGCTTACCTCTCAGTGTTATATAAAGGGTGATAAACGTAATGATAAAGATTTTATATATAAGCGGCTCGGAAAAACCGGTCAGCAATTAACATTGGTTAACTTTTCGCCGATCAAGGAATCTAAGGCTCGGGAATTTACTGCTAACTGGGAAATAATCATAGGGTTAACTCCAGAGGATTAAAGGTTGATTTAATAGTTAATTTATTAACTTTTTCTAACCTCCGATCTCGCAAATTTTATCTTCAATACTACTTTTATTTTTAATTGATAATTCTTTTGCCCAATTAGAATACTATCAATTGACGGTTCGCTTGTTTAAGGCTAAGTGGCGCTCGTTGCTAAACATTTTTCCTTATTAAATGAGAGCTCAGAATATCCGTAACATTGCTATCATAGCTCACGTTGATCATGGTAAAACTACTTTAGTTGACCTATTGTTACATGCGGGTGGTGTTTATAGGGACAATCAGGAAGTGGAGGAAAGGGCAATGGATTCTATGGATCAGGAACGCGAAAGGGGTATTACGATCAAGGCTAAAAATACTGCTATTCATTGGGAAGGTTATACAATTAATATTGTTGATACTCCCGGGCATGCTGATTTCGGTGGTGAAGTTGAGCGGGTCATGAAGATGGTGGACGGTGTTCTTTTGCTTGTTGATGCGGCGGAGGGCCCACAAGCGCAGACCCGATTCGTTTTGAGAAAGGCGTTGGCTCAAGGGTTGGCTCCGATTGTCGTTGTTAATAAAGTGGATAGAGACCATGCAAATCCTTTAGCTGTTCATGATAATACGCTGGAGCTTTTCCTTGAACTTGATGCAAATGAGAGTCAGTTCGAAGCACCCTTTTTATATGGGAGTGCAAAAGAGGGATACTTCGTTACTGATCTTAACGATCAGAAAGATGGTGTCCGACCATTATTAGAAAATATAGTAGAGCGCATTGATGGTCCTCAAATTGATGTCGATAGTCCATTCAAGATGTTGGCGAGCAATATTGATTGGGATGATTATGTTGGGCGTGTTGCGATTGGTAAGGTCCTTTCTGGTAGAATTACCAAAGGAGATAGGATTTGGAGAATTAGTAGTGATGGGAAACGTACTTCTGTGAAGATTACTAAAGTATTTGAATATAGTGGTGTAACAGGATCGCAGGATTCTACGGTAGGAGAGGCCGGGAATATTATTGGTCTGGCAGGATTTGAAGACGTTGATATTGGAGAAACTCTAAGTGCCGATGAGAATTCAGAATCTGTTCCTTTTGTTGAAATTGATCCGCCAACTGTACAGATGCAGTTCTCTGTCAATGATTCACCATTTGCCGGCAAAGAAGGCAAGTATGTAACTTCTCGGCAAGTTAGAGATAGATTGATTAGAGAAACTAAAACAAATATTTCCATAGAAGTAACTGACAGTGAAAGAGCAGGAGTGTTTAACGTTTCAGCACGAGGAGCGATGCAGATAGCAGTTCTCGTTGAGGAGATGAGAAGAGAAGGTTTCGAGGTTCTAGTCTCTAGGCCAATGGTTATAACAAAACGTGATCAGAATGATATCATAGTTGAACCATTTGAGACCCTTTATGTTGAAGTCCCCGAACAATATGTGAGTGGAGTCATGAAGGGTCTGGCTGCCAGAAGGGCGGAAATTGTTAATATGAAGGCTTCAGGTTCAGGATCGATGATAGAATCTATGATACCTACGAGAGGGTTGATAGGATTTGAATTTGAGCTTTTAAATATGACTAGTGGTCATGGAATAATGTCCCATCTTTTCAAAGAATATGCGCCTAAAGTTGGTGAGATTGCTGGCAGGTCATCAGGCACATTAGTTTCTATGGAGACAGGTGTAGCGATGGCATATTCTCTTGATGCTCTCGAGTCTAGAGGAAAATTATTTATAGAATCGGGAGAGAATGTTTATGAAGGTCAGATAGTTGGTGAGAATCCAAGATCAGATGATCTTCCTGTGAATCCAACAAAAGAAAAGCACCTCACCAATCATAGATCAACCGGAGACGGTAAAGGGATACAGCTCTCTTCTCCGCTTAAATTTTCACTGGAAAGAGCAATTGAATATATTACTACGGATGAATTAGTTGAAGCTACGCCGGAGAATGTTAGGCTCAGGAAGCGTGTCCTTTCTGCTGTGGAAAGGAAAAGAGAGGCCCGTAAAGCTATAACTTAATAAGAATTTTTTATGAGTGCAGAATCGAGGATTCAAGAGTTAGAGTTAACGCTTCCGCCTTCAGTTCCACCTGGTGGTATTTATAAACCTTTAGTAATCACCGGTAACATTGGTTACTTGTCAGGGCACGGACCGTATCTCGGTGATGATAAATATATTACAGGTCGTGTTGGTGAGGATCTTACTCTAGCTGAAGGTCAACAAGCGGCCAGGCAGGTGGGGCTTGCACTTCTGAGAACAATGAAGGATCAACTAGGCGATCTTAACAAAGTGAGTCGCTTAGTTAAGACTCTGGCTTTGGTTAATTCAGCTGATGATTTTTATCAACAACCTCAGGTCATTAACGGATTCAGTGAGTTAATGAAGGATGTTTTTGGTGAGGATCGGGGTATTGGTGCCCGTAGCGCGATTGCAACTAATACACTCCCTGGTAACATTGCGGTTGAAATCGAATTGATTATTGAATTAATTCAATAATCAATCCTGGACTATTAGATTCGATTTCTGGCATTTACTTCCCATGTCTCAGTTGAGGCCATATTGCCATGTATTATATTGGCATGATTGTGTAGAGCAACGGTAGGGCATATATGCTTAGGAAATCCTAGCAACAAATGACCAGGCTTATACTTTTCTGAATGACGTGTTTTAATGACTAAATGTTCTTCACTATGCCCGATTATTTTATAGTCATTGAGATCAGGAAAAAAGACACGATCATCGAGAGGGTTCTCAGCGGCGACTGATTTGTGACCTAGGTCAACGCAGATGAGATCCTTTTCTGGTTTGCTAATTACTCGGGTAAGGAGGCAGGATGCAATGCTGAAATCGAGATCAGGAAATGATCTTGCGTAACCTGCGTCCCATAGTAATACCGTACCAGGACTCAAGTTCCAGTCAGTGAGCTCTGCCCATAATCCAAAAGTAGGAGACCCTCCGATAACGATTTCAGGTATTGCGTTTATGCTAATATAATCTTTAATTAAGTTATTAATTTTAATAACTTCAGCTCTGCGAGTTTCAAGTTCCGGTTGGTGCAAGTGACCATCATAAATGTGTAGTCCGGAAAGAGTAATTCTTGGCTCCTTTTCTGTCCACTCCCTGAGAGGGCCTAAGGATTCATCAAAAGGAATACCCGTTCGATTCATGCCACAATTAATATCAATAAATAATCGGACCGGATTAGAGCTACTACCTATTTCTGATGTTATTTTTTTTGCTGAGCCAAGATTATCTATGATGGTAGCAAATGAGCTTTCCGGAAAATCATCTATCAGTTTTCCAAATTTATTAATGTTTGGACCTACTGGCTGGTAGGCTAAAAGTATATCTTTTGCCTTTAACTGTGCCGCCATCTTTGCTTCAGAAATGGTGGATGCTTTGAATTGATTTATACCTTTATTAATCTGTAATTGAGTAACGTTACTCATCTTGTGGGTTTTAAGGTGAGGGCGAAGTCTCTCTTTGAAATTATCTCCAGCTATTCGGATCATTTGATCGATGTTGGTTGATATTTTTTCCGGATCCACTAATAAAGCGGGTGATGAGATCATCTCCAATCCGTTAATTTTTGGCCAGTTCATCGATTCTTAAAAGAATTGTTCAGTGTTTTCTTGGTTTGGATCTTTGCCAAGAAGTGATACGGACACGATCAGAAAAGCTGATCCAATTACGTCCCAAATAAAGGGATTGAGATCAAGAAAATCGTAAGGCTCAAAGTTTCCTGTCATCTTGAAACCAATGATCGTTAGTGCGAGATGAATAATTAATGCTCCGAGCATGCCTGCAATCGCACCTTTAGGAGTCATTCTTGGCCAATAAAGGCAAAGCGCCATTGGCATGAGGAGGCATCCTGCGAGACCTCCACTAGCAAAAATAATGAGATCTTGTAGATATTGGGGAGGATTCATCATTGCAAAAACAGCTAAGACTCCCACGCTAAGTGTAATCATGTAACTGAGTGATTTGAGTTTTCTTTGTGAGGCGTTAGGATTTATTCGCTGGTAAACATCCCTGACCAAAGATGAAGAGAGCATCAGAATGAAACTATCAACACTGGACATGATAGCGGCGAAAGGTGCAGCAACAAGTAAACCGGCTAGCCATGGCATCCCTGCATTTTTTGACAATAGCGCTGCTAGTTCAGGCATGACTCTGTCAGCATTTGCTTCCATGCCTGGCATTAATACTTTTCCACAGCAAAAGATGATCACTAGGCAGAAATAAATAAAAGAGTAAAAAAATGCGACAGTAATAATTGATCGGCGCAGGGTCTGGGTGTTTTTAAAGGCCATGAGTCTGACCATGTTTGCGGGTTGTCCCGTGCCTCCGAATGGCCAGAAAATAAAGAAGCTAAGAGCAGTTACAATGGCGAGGAATCCTGTTCCTTTTTTTAAATCAGGGCCCGGAGCTGAGAG
>JABSSR010000136.1 GCA_013213965.1 Verrucomicrobiales bacterium
GGAAGATCTTCAATACTTGCAAGACGAACCTTTAACCTTCCTCCCTTATCACTGCTAAGAGGTGCTAAGAGTGTAGCGACTCCGGCACCGACAGGAACGGAAACCATAGCCCCCCCTAAAACTATACTGACTGTTTTTTCTAGAAATTGCCTGCGTTCTGGATCATCAGGCTCAATAGGGTCAGTGGGCAGCGGTTCATTCATACTAAATATCAGAGATGTAATGTGCTATAATAGAAACTGCCAAACAAACTAAAACTCAACATAAAGAGTGCTCAGTTTAGACTTTTTAACGAGACAGGCGCTCATTTCTTGTTTTATATTAATCGAATGGTCACAAATCTCCGAAATCGTAGAAAATTCTTAAAATCAGCAAGTGCACTTACCGGAGCGATTATTGGTTCACGAATGTTCCCAGCTTCAGCTGCAAATGACGACCGACGACCTATCAAATCCAATTCAATTGGTGTTTCAACTTATTCCTACTGGGGCTTCAGAAGAAAGGAATTCAGACCAATTGAGAAGTGCCTCGACATTGCGGCTGACCAAGGATTTGACGGAGTTGAAATACTTCAAGTTCAAATGGAGGACTTCACGCCATCCTATTTACAAAAAATTAAGAAACATGCATTCTTGAACGGTTTAGCGCTCATGGGATTATCCACGCATCAGGACTTCGTCGATCCTGACCCTTACAAGAGAAGACATAATGTTGAACAGACCATATTCTACATACGTCAAGCAGCGGACCTGGGCATTCCAACGATACGGATAAATACTGGCAGGTGGAACACATCAAAGAATTTTGATCACCTCATGGAAAACAAAGGGATCGAACCTGTGCTCGAAGGACACACAGAAAAAGAAGGTTACAATTGGGTCATCGATTCAATAGGAAAACTAGTTGGGGAAGCAGAAAAGGCTGGCGTAATCCTCGGCTTAGAAAATCACTGGGGACTCGGCCTCACTCCTGAAGGCGTTTTGAAAATAATTAATGCAATCAAATCGCCTTGGCTTCAGGTCACTTTGGACACAGGCAATTTTCTAGAAGATCCATACGAACGGCTTTCCATGTTAGCAGATAAAACGGTTCTACTTCAGGCAAAAACTTATTATGGTGGAGGCCGCTGGTATACCCTTGATTTGGATTATGAAAAGATCGCAAAAATCATGCATGAGGCAAATTATCGGGGATGGGTGTCCTTGGAATTTGAAGGAAAAGAAGATCCCGTCTCAGGATGCAAAAAAAGTTTGGATCTACTTCGTAAAGCGTTCGGTTAATATTTATCGTAATCAAAAATGAAATTACTACTCCTCACTCTCCTCTCCGTATCGTTATTTTCCGTCAATGCATCTTCAGACATCATTAGAATCGCCTGCGTAGGTGACAGCATTACATATGGGGCCGGCATCAAGGACAGGAAAAATATGAATTACCCGGTCCAACTTGGTAAAATGCTCGGGCAAAAATATGAGGTCAAAAATTTCGGTAACAGCGGATCAACGATGCTTAAAAAAGGCGACAAACCGTTCTGGAAGCAACGGGAATACAAAGCTGCCCTAGACTTTAATCCAAACATTGTTGTCATCAAACTAGGCACCAATGACACAAAGCCACAAAATTGGAAGCATAGTGCAGAATACTCAGATGATTACAAATCAATGATATCAGCCTTTGCTAAGCTCTCATCAAAACCTAAAATCTACATTTGCCTTCCAGTCCCTGTCGTCAAGACTCGCTGGGGCATAACTGATGCGATCGTCAATAAAGACATCATCCCAGCACTCAAAAAAATATCCTCCCAAACTAATTGTGGAATCATCGACCTGAACTCACCATTTAAAGGGAAACATCAGCTCATACCAGACCACGTTCATCCGAACGCTGCAGGTGCAACCATCATCGCAAAGACTGTTGCAAACAGTATACGACAACCTCAGAAATAA
>JABSSR010000137.1 GCA_013213965.1 Verrucomicrobiales bacterium
ACGTATGGGTAGGTAAATTGTCTGCTGCAGATTATTGGAAAAGAAGATGGAAAAACTGGGATACCTAACGATCCATACTATTCATCGAAACTAAAGGCTACTGAGTATCTAGGGAAAACAGAGATGAAAGATTATGTGAATGAAAGTAGGGATCTCAAGTCATCAAAGAACTGATTGCTTTATCTGAATAATTTGATTTAAGCCTTAATGGTCCAAATTGTAAGACCTTTCAATTTACGTTTTTGTTTGCGGAAAACACTTATCGTAACAGCAATAACAACAAAAGCTAAATTCACGAATAGTCCTACCCAATAAGAATGTATTGGTATCGTAAGAGATTCGGGAAGGCATTTAGCAACGCCAAGACCAAGGTACACGTTAATTACAATTGAAAGCACCAGCGCAACCATTGCAGAGAAACTATCAACGCGCTTAGTGAAAAATCCGACCATAAATAGTCCGACAAGACAACCACCAAAAACCGATGCTATGATCCAACTCAAATCATTCATGCTTTCTTTTTTTATTGAACTAAAAAGAATAGCACCGCCAATCATTAGAACAGCCGCACCAATCCCAACACAACGAGCAGCAAAAAGATAAAAACGATCATTGCGACCTTTTGCTAACCATGATTTAAGCACATCAACTACCACGACAGTGGAAATTGCATTTATTGATGAATCCAAACTGGACATCGCTGCCGCCAACACACCTGCTATAGTCATTCCGGCAAGACCAGCAGGAATTGTAGTAAGTAAAAAATAAGGGAATACTTGATCCGGCTCCAAATTTGCAACTACAGAATCAGGCCTGACCTGGTACCAAACAAAAACACAGGTCCCTATAAAAAAAAATAATATCCACGTGGGTAAAGCAACTGCCGCATAGATTGCTGTTGCCCTTCGTGCCTCTCGATCAGTCTTCGAGGCCACGTATCTTTGCACAATGTTCTGATCACTCGAAAGATAAGCAAGCCAATTAAAAATACCCAACAAAGCTACTGTCCAAAAAGTACGTTCTGTTAAATTAAATCTTGTAGGTCCAAGACTAAACTTTTCGTTCTGCGTACTCACTTCAATTATTTGCTCTAATCCTCCAGGTAATTTTAAAGCAACATAAAAAGCGCAGAATGCGCCGCCCAGCAATAGTACTATGGACTGAACCAAGTCAGTCCATATCACAGCTTCAAATCCTCCTACAACCGTATAAAAAGCTATGAAAATTCCAACGCCTATTATTACATATTTCATTTCAATTCCAGTCATCAAACTGACGGGAATCGAAACCAGAAAAAGAACCTTCCCTAAACGAATAAACTGCAAAAAAACGAAACTGAGTGCACCATAAATTCTGGCACCTTTGCCGAACCTATCCTCTAAGTATTCAAAAGCTGACGTTAGTCCAGGGCGTCGGAAAAAGGGAATAAAGACAATAATTGCTAAAACCGCAATGAATGGCAACATGAGGTTCGGCACTAATTGGCGCCAGTCCAGAACATAGGCAGCCGCTGGAAAGGCTAGGAAAGTCACCGAACTGATAGATGTCCCAAGCATTGAAAGACCAATGACCCAACCAGGAAAGGAACGTCCTCCAAGAAAGTATTTTTCGGTCGAATAATTACGACGTGAAAACCATAATCCTGCGCCAAGCATTCCTAGCAAGTAAATTGCAACCATTGCTAAATCCAATGATCGGATGGAAACTGCGTTCATTAGATTTCCTTTCTAAATGATAATTGCTGCAATTAATAATGATTCGATCTCTTATAGATAATCTAACCAAGATCAATCACACCTTACTCTTAAACAAATTTATTTGCGATTTTTTAAATAATTATCTGCAATAAATTCTCCCAGTTGTACGATCCCTGCAGTTGATATCACTAGTTTCTTTTCCTGAGGAATAAGATCAAAAGCCTTTAAATGAAAAATAAAATCATCTGCCGCTGCCAATCCTTCGACCTTTGAAGTTACATCAATTCTATTCACGCTCTTATCGTCTGTTGGAGGTTGTTGACTCAAGTACCACTTGAGAGACGGTATTTTCAGATCGCCACGGCTATTTTTTATTATGGAATCCAACCACTTGGCTGCATTATTGCGGTGAGGTGAGAATGACATATCATTTTCACCAAGATGATAAAAAATACCTTCAAGCAAAACTTCATGACCCTTATCATTTAGATCTTGGATGGCATTTTTCACGAAAGAAATAAATGAATCATATAAGTTACGTGACTTTGCTAAACTGCCTTCAGGCGTCCAGTCAATAATCTGCGAACCACTATGAGTAAATTTAGCAATTGCTACATTATGAATAGATCTTTTTTGAAGATATGAACCAAAACTTATTTCTGGTCCGAAACTATCATAATAATTAGTCAATCCGAGTGGCTCCCATCCGTTTGATTTACGGTAAGCTCCTCCCAAACTATATTTATATGCGATTTTCTGGTTATCAGATGCAAGAAATGCTTTGTCCTTAATTTCTCTTAATTCCTGAACGAAAGCACGCTCACCTTCCATGTTACGGTGCCCTGCAAGGATAAATAACTTTATCGGTTCTCCTCTCTTATAGGGCCACTTTTTAAGGGGCCTAGAAACTGGTTTTGCTCTGCCAATGGATTTTAAATAAGCTTCTGCATAATTGATCCCGTGTTCGAGTTGGCCAAGAGTCCCATAATGATAATGCAAACCGACCCCGCCCCCAATCTCAACACCGACATGAGACGTGGGAACGTATTCAGTAAGCGGATCTGAATCAGTAACTTCTCTCTGCCCCTTACTGATAGCGTACATCCGCGGTCTTAGATCCATTCCCCATATCGTCTTGGTGCATAATTCTCCGATAAAAAATTTAAGCTCAGGAACTCCCAAGTCATGCCTCCACTTTGCTAAAAATTTCTTTAAATTTTTTCCGTAATTCTTCATATAATTCTCGTTGAACATATCGTTCTCACCTTGGTGCCACATAAAACCTTCGATCTGATATTTAATTTTCTGACGGTCCAGATCAGCCAATGAGGATTTAATCAGGCCAAGTGACAGCGGATACATTTTGAATCCGATCGGATCTTCAGGATTCCAATCCCCGCCAAGATGAGTCCCTCCCGCAGCACATTTTATAATAGCAATAGGAGATTTAAGTTTAGCTGAAACTGTCTTAGCAAAAGTCAATTCGGGCCCCACGACGTTATTGACAGGACCTAGTGCTTGCCAGCCATTTGATTCAAACTTTCTCTCACGACCTATTGAATAGGAAAATTTGATATTTTTTTGAGAATTTTCTAAACCAATGAAAGGAGGAAATCTTTGGATGTCCTTAATGTTAGAATCTGAACCAACCATGTTCGATTGGCCTGCAAAAATGAATACTTTTAGAAGCTCCTTGGATTCGTCTCCATTCGTTATAATCTGGGACGTCAAAAGACTAGAAATGAATACTAGATGGCAATGTATGATTCTTGTTATTTTCATGCTGAGTATGAATTAGTAGATGAAGATCAGAATAATAATATAATCAACGATTCACTACTCGAAGTAAAAAAGAATACTCAAAAGCAATTTCCTTATACTTCTCATGCCTTCCAGATGAACCGCCGTGCCCTGATCCCATGTTAATTTTTAACAACAATGGTTTATTACCAATTTTCTTGGTTCGCAAGAGGGCAACCCACTTGGCAGGCTCCCAACACTGTACTTGAGAATCATTCAACCCGGCCATGACAAGCATTGCAGGATATTCAACCTGCTTCACGTTATCATATGGAGAGTAGCTCAAGATATAATCAAAAACTTCCTTATCGTTAGGGTTCCCCCATTCATCATACTCATTAGTGGTTAAAGGAATCGTTGAGTCCAGCATAGTTGTGACACAATCGACCCAAGGAACATCAGCAATGATCACAGCAAATAATTTTGGCTTCTCATTTGCTATTACACCCATCAAAAGTCCTCCAGCACTAGCTCCACTCGCACATAGACGGTCAGGCGATGTATATTTTTCTGAAACAAAAAATTCCGCACAATCAATGAAATCATTGAAAGAATTCTTTTTATTCAACAATCTGCCATCATCGTACCAATCCCTGCCAAGTTCCTGACCTCCGCGAATATGTGCTATCGCATACACAAAGCCCCGGTCAAGAAGACTCAGGCGACTACTTCTGAAGGAAGCCTCCGTGTTCAGCCCATAGGCTCCGTACGCATACAATAGTAGCGGAGATGTTCCATCTTTCTTGAAAGAATCATTCCTATATACAATAGAAACCGGAACCCGAGCGCCGTCCCTGACTGTCACAAAATGACGTTCTGTTGTATATAAATCAGAATCATAAACTCCTATGACTTGTTCACTCTTAAGTAATCTTTTCTCCCTCGAATGCATATTATGCTCATAAAGAGCTTCCGGATCTTTGAGTGAACTATATCCATACCTCACCCATTCTGTTTTAGGATCAAGATTTGTATCAATCCATGCCGAATAAGCTGGTGACTCAAACTTAATTTCATGATTTTCTCCGCTCTTAGTTTCATGGATCCGAATCTTTACGAGCCCATTTTCCCGTTCCTCGGTCACAAGATGATTATCAAATACCTCAAAATCATTCACATAAACCCCTTCACGTTCAGCCAATAACTCCTTCCAGTTGCTTATAGAAGTGCTCTCTTCGGAAACCCACATTAATCGAAAATTAGGGGCCTCATAATTGGTTCGTAAGTAGAACCTGTCCCCATAATGTTCTAAATCATATTCAAGACCACGTGAACGCGGGTGAAATAATTTGAAACTACCCTCAGGATTTATGGCAAGCAATAAACGATATTCATCACAGAGAGTCTGACTAGAACCAATCACAAAAAATTTCTCTGATCGGCTACTGTACACATAACAACTAAAAGTCTCATCCGGCTCTTCATAAATAAGAACGTCCTCCTCGACCGGACGACCCAGATAATGACGCCAGATCTGATAATCACGTAAAGTTTCCTGATCCTGTTTAGTGTAAAAAAAAGTTTTATTATCTGCTGCCCACGCATGACCACCCCCAACATTCTTAATTTTATCATCTAAAATTTTACCACTATTTAAATCTTTTATCTGCAGCGTTCTTAGGCCCCTTCCAGTAATGTCAGTACTGAAAATAATGAAACTTTCATCAGGACTAACATCACCCTCATCGAAATCGAAATATTCATACCTCTGTGCCATTTCCGGCACATCAAAAATTAACTCTTCTTCGGACTCATCAGAAACAATATGCTTCCTATAATATCTGGCATAATCTGAATCAGCATCATACCGTGTATAGTAATAATAATTCTTCCAACGCACGGGATAAGTAGAATCGTCCTGTTTTATCCTGCCTTTAATTTCCTCAAATAGGTTCTTTTGTAATGACTTCGTCTCAGCCATTATCGATTCTGTATAATTATTCTCCTCCTTGAGATAATTAATCACTTCAACATTAGTTCTATCCCTTAACCAAAAATAAGGATCGGAACGCTCAATTCCATGGTCCACATGGATATGTTCTTGGGGTATGGCAAGAGGAGGCTGAGGACCCTCTATCGATGACAAGCTCATTCAAGGAACACTAAATATAATAACCGACTTTATCACCAATCAACTCCAAGACCATGACGGCCAGCAACCTCCATCAGTTCTGGTCTCATGGGCCATTCATCAGGGCGCAAACTTTCCTCGTGACGTTTACTGGCACCCTTCAGTAGCATGCATCCGGTATTGTCACCGATCCCGGCTATTTCTTCGACCTCTTTCAAAGTCAGAGGATTCTCAACAGGCATGGAAGCAAAATCACGAACCAGTTCTTCTATAGGCAAAGCCTCTTCTCCGGCCTCCTGAATGAAAGTTGGCACAACACTCTTTACTGGGGTGTGAGCAAGATTCCAGAAGCTCGCAAACTGAATTTCACTTAAGCCATACTTATCTAAAATAGGTCTCATTTTTTTTACTCTTTCAAGACCTGCCTCAACCCAACCTTGTGGCCGATACGCTCGATGATCTCCCTCACGAAACACATGATCCGGTTTCAGTGTTCCATGAAAGACGCCACCATAATCAACGACTCTTGTAAGAACATTAATGTTAGCTTTTTGAGCCGCTTCAAGACACAAACGGCCAGGCCAAGGTTCTAAAGGATTAAGAATCACCATCGCCCAATCAAGTAATTCTCCAAATTGTTCGAAGTTATGAATAAGATCGAGAGTAAAACCGTTCGCCGGACCAGGAGCAATGCCAAGTCTGTCAGTCAATCCAGAAACTTTCAGATCAGACATGGCACTCCAGACGGACTGATCCGCATAACCCTGTTCATCCGGATTATGTAACATTACAAGGTCAAACTTGTCAGCCTGACACCGTTCCAAAGACTTCTCTGATGCCATCTTTAGATAAGCGGAATATTCGGAGCGTGCCCGAAGGGACGAGTCACTGAATCTGGGATAACCACGCGACCCTTCACGTTTGCCCTCATAAATATCATGGCCGAGCATTCCTACTAAACAATATTCTTCACGAGCAATTCCTTCCAAAGCCTTACCTAACATCTGATCGGCCCTTCCTACCCCATAAACGTCTGAGGTAATAAAAGTACGTATTCCGGAATCGTATGCTAATTGAATGAGTTGTATAAAACGCTCATCGCTGAGCGCTTCACCAAAATGCATGAAGCATCCACCGCTCCAAGTTCCAAAAGCAGTCCGAGTTAAATCCATAATAAAAGTTTAGCGGGAATGAGGAAAATATCCAGTCAGTCTTTGGAAGTTCATTGATGGATCAGGAATAAATGATGAATTATCAAATGAAATCTCCTTACCTAAAACATTGAATTTTCCTGAACTCAAAAAAACCAAAGTACTGAAAAAAATAGGAAGGGTTATTAGTTTAAAAATTTTAATGATCTCATAGGATTAATTGGTTTGAGGGTCATATAAACTATTCACCACAAACTGAAACACTAATTTTTCTTGTGTGCGGAGCACGTCGATGCTCAAAAAGAAACAAACCCTGCCAAGTTCCTAAAGTCATTCTACCATCAATGATAGGAACATTCTTATCGACGTCCGTTAAGCACATCCGAATATGTGATGGCATGTCATCACCACCTTCATAGGTATGCACAAAATATGGAGTATCTTCAGGAACTAGTTTCTCAAAGAATGCATGTAAATCAGTCCGAGCAGAAGAATCGGCATTTTCCATAACAATCAAAGAACAACTAGTATGCTGAACAAAAATGGTAACCGCACCTTCATTGATTGCACTTTCATGAACAATAGAAGAAATATCTTCTGTTATTTCATAAGTTCCCTTACCTCTTGTTGACACAGAAAACTGGGCAGTATGTACCTTGATCATAGAAAGAATAAATTCAGATTATCCAATAGGTGATAATTCAGCAAAATATTAATTAGAATAAATTTACCATTGCCTTGAAGTACTTAATTGTATCTAGATACCTATTATTATGAATCGCCTCTATGTCATTTTTCTTTTTGTTTTACTAGCCTCACAATATAAATCCTCAGCTCAAGGCAAACAAATCAGTGAAACCGGGATACGACACTCATTCCTTGTATCTGGTAAATTTACTGCACTCATTGGTGAAGACAATGCCGTCATATGGAAAGCTCCAGGATATGCTCGTGATGGCATGGTATTAGAAAATGGGAATATCCTCTTATCGATTAACAATGAGGCTCGAGAATATAAAAAAAATAGCACCGAAATTATTTGGTCATATAAGATGGATTCTCGTAACAAGGAGCTGGGAACCGTCAATAGATTACCTAACGGCAACACTTTAGTTATCGAAAGGGGCCCCCTTCCGAGACTGCTTGAAATCAATGAGGACGGTAAAATAAAAGTTAATTTACCATTAATTCCCGAAACAAAAAATGATCACATGCAAACTAGAATGGCTAGAAAATTACCAAATGGAAATTACATAGTTCCTCACCTGCTTGCCTTTAAAATAAAAGAATACTCACCTGATGGAACAGTTGTTCGAGAAATAAAAACAGACCTTGAAGAATTGGGCGGAAGGAAATCCCGTAACTGGCCATTCACTGCTATTCTTTTGCCAACTAAAAATTTACTGGTTAACCTAACAAACGGCGACAAGACTGTGGAATTCAATCCGGAAGGAAAAGTTGTATGGCGATGTGACAACAGTAATGTCGATGGCTTCTTCAGAGATCCATGCGGAGGACAAAGACTAAGCAATGGAAATACAATCATTTGTAGTTACGGACAAAGGGACAGTAAAAAAGCAAAAATATTTGAAATCACCCAAAACAAAAAAATTGTCTGGGAGTACATTGATCCAAAAGTTTCTGCCCATGAAGTGCACATCTTAACCACAAACGGCAAACCAGAAAAACCGGCATTGCGATAAGTATGACCCGCTCTTTAGTTATATTTCTTATTCAGAGATACAATAAAGAAATTTATCAGAGCGCAAAAATAGCTGACCATCACTGATTGCCGGTGTTCCATGGAACTGACTGTCATCCCCTTCAATTCTATTCTGAGCCAGTAGCTCAAAATCTGGCTTTCCAGAAAAAACAAAAGTACCTCCCCATCTGCTAACTGTATAAATTTTACCACCTGCAGCTACTGCACCTGCATAGAACGGCTTCCCTCGAGAACCTTTGGCCCTAGCATCCAAACGTTCCCTGAACAACATCTTGCCAGACTTCGCATCAGCACAACAAGCATACCCAGTATCACTCGCCCAATATAACCTTTCATCGACAAGGACCGGAGTAGGAACATAGGTGGATTGATTATCTTCCCAGAGCGTTGCCTTTTCAGAAATTTCGCCCCTAGCACCCCCAATCTTTACCGCACAACGACGCAGACCAGGATAACCTCCAAACACATAAACGGTTTCATTACCAATGACGGGGCTTGGTGAAATGTTTCCGGTAATGTTCGTGGAAGCATACCATCTGAGCTTTCCAGATTCAGGGTTCATCCCCCAGATCTCACCAGGAACTGGTAAAACTAAATCAGCTCTGCCTCCCTTGGATTTCATCAAAACAGGCGTCGCATACGCCATTTCCAAACTATCACCTTCTGATATCCAATTCTGCTTACCCGTCTTCGGGTCCAACCCATAAACTGCCAATGATTCTTCAGCTGCACTGACAACAAGATTATCACCCACAACAATCGGACTGGCAGCAGAGCCCCACTTGCGGCGAGTGGACCCGGTTCCTAAACTCTTAGACCAAAGTTTTTTACCATTCAGATCATAAGCATGGATACCGCTCTTTCCCAAATAAACAAATAGCCTACCATCATCAACGACAGGCGTATTGGATGCATAACCATGCTCCGTTAAAAAACCGCGATAAGGATCTTCTGGTTGAGTGGCCGTGATCTTATTCTCCCAAATAATTGAACCATCTTTTTGATTAATGCAGAGAACATGCCTCATAAGTTTGGAAGTGTCCTGCTGACCTTCATTTACACCACTAAAGCACGTGATAAAAATTTTTCCCTTTGAAATTACAGGACTCGAACTTCCAGGACCAGGGAGCCTGCATTGCCATTTCATATTCTTCTTTTCTGACCACTTAACTGCTACCGATTCTGAACTGATCCCCTGACCATTATCTCCCCTAAAGCGAGGCCAGTCATTTGCCTTGGATGGTTCTCTTACTGAAATTAGAATGAGAACAATAATAACAAAGATTTTTTGCATCATTTACTTATTAGATCATTAAAAAGATTATGTGATGATGACGTAATTTATCGATATTCGTTATTCCAAATCAAACAGTTCAAGGCGTATCCTGGTATTTTGGATCAGTCAAAGTTTTGAGAAACGCTACAATCGCCTGCTCATCTGACTTGGCAAGGCGCAAGCCCTGAACAGGATGCTTGGCAAGATTTGGATCGAGCACATCGGTTCGATGCATCGCAGAATTGTAATGCGATACAACTTCTTCAAGAGTAGTAAATCTTCCATCATGCATATAAGGGCCAGTGAGTTCAATATTACGAAGAGAAGGAGTGGAAAAGAGTCCCTTCATTCCACTGTCCTCACTTTTTAATTTTAATCCATTATTATGAAATTCATGGTCAGAAAATAAGGGCCCGCCATGACAATGGAAACAATCCGCACCAAAACGGCCAGTCCTGGGCTCATATTCAGTCATGAATAGTTCGAAGCCTCTTTTTTCCTTGTCATCCAATTCGATCTGACCGGCCATGGCACGATCAAACTTCGAATCATAAGATGTTAGAGTTAACAAAAAATTCTCCAGTGCCAGAGCAATCTTTTCAGAAGTAATTTCCGGATCATTAAATGCCTTCTCAAAAAGGGGTGGATAAGAACTGTTCTGTGAAAGCTTTATGACTGCATTTTTTAGGGAATTATCAAACTCCGCATGACTCGAAATCGGTATAAGAACCTGATCCCGAAGAGAAGGAGCTCTACCGTCCCAGAAAAATTTTTCCTTCCATGCAAGATTGAAAAGAGGCATTGAGTTTCTCTTCCCTTTCCGATCTTCAATTCCAACACTCAATGACAAACCATCGGTAAATGCCCTGTCCTTTTGATGACATGAAGAACATGCAATGCTAGAATCACGAGATAGTCTATTATCTGAAAAAAGTTTTTCTCCGAGTCGTACTCGGCTCTTAATTAATGGATTGTCCGTAGGTAATTTGGGAATAGGGAAGGTGCCGGCCATTTTGAAAGGGAACGGTTCAGCAGAGTCTGGAAAATAAAGAGGTACTTTCTTTTCTATTTCCGGCTCATTGATTTGATTTGGGTAAACAACATCGCGCAATCGAAATGCTCCGGCCAAATTCTTAGAAATAGAATCAACTAAAGGGTCACCTTTTCTGGAATGCGTTGACTCACCATCTTTGCTGAAAATAATCGGTCTCGGAGTAGACAGGAGCGAAGTCACATCAAAATCAAGAATAATTCCAGTAGCTGATCCATGGTCAATTTTTAATGGGACATTAATGAATTTGCGATTAGCACTGCGAGCAAAGTGCAAAGAATAACCTCGCCTTTTTCCAGATTCACGATAATGCCCTTCGAGGGCCAAGAAAACATAACCTCCTTGCCAACTCCAATGCAGTTTATTAAGAGATGGATTAAGAGGGTGATCAGGATGGACTGAGCCAAAATCAAAATTATTTTTCTTTGAATCCAGACCCAAAACAAACCTCATTGAACGGTATTTCCCCTTTGGTAAATCATTCACTGAAAAAGTCACGCGACGCTTACCCGCATCTATCCATGCCACGTCAGCAACTGGCCCTATCCAAGTCCCATCTTCTTTCTGAAAAGAAACATCGCTAAGTAGATAGCTCAAACGCTTCACAGAGAAAATTTCATTGCCAAATTTTGGATAACGTAAAGAATCCAAAAGTAAGGGCCTCCCTGAAATAACATGTCTAACCTGTATATTAATTGGCCCTGACAAGGATTGCTCGGGCCAAAAAAATGCCAGCAAAATAAAAGGAATAGCAGCCTTTGACACCAAACTCATTTCCCGTAGTAAAGCACAGAAAATATTATATTTAGTTTAAAAAACCAAAAATATAAATCCTATGAATGGACAAGACTGCAATAAATTAGTCTACGATTAGAGAATTTAGCGTCTAGACCGTAACGACTTTGAGTACCACTGGTCATCCCTTCCTGATTTGTGTCCTTCTGCAAATGCCTTATCAGGCCCCGCAGATTGAATAGAGTAACCATCATTTGAAAAGAAATAACGATACTCGGTTCCCCAAGGATCAATTTTAGCATTCACCGACTCCTTCAGTGCAGCAGCTACTGAAGTTGGCCCTGATGATGGCCACTCATTTTTTTCCGCATAGTATGATTCCAAGGCCTTGGCAATCTCACTCATTTCATTCTTTACCCGCTTAACTTTTTTACGGCTAGAAAAAATGGGTGAAACAAAAATCGCAAAAACAATGATAATCACGATTGCTAAAGCAAGTCGATTTACAATGGAATTGATCCCCTTTATTGCATTCTTAAACACAGATAATAACTATCGATGAAATCAACTTATGTAATCTTAAAATAGTAGAATTTTCAATACTAATTGGGCTGAACAGGCCGAATCTCAGCCTCCTCAGTTCCAGGGTCACGAGGATTAAGAGGTGGTTTTGGAATAGGGTTGCGCCTTTCTGGCTGTTCCAGTGGTTTTGGTTGAAGATTTGGATCAATGTCCTCCAATGGTTCAGTTTTTTTCAGTCCATCTAAAGCTGAATCAACAATCTTAACATAGCCTTTTGATCCTCTATAATACCATACTGTTCTAAAAACATTTGCATCAAAAGCGGACAAGATCACCTGACCCAGTAATATACCCTTTGCGGTCATCGCAGATAATACCCAGACAGGCTCATCTCCAAACTCGAGGCTGCGCAATTTATAGTCTACGTAATTAAAACCGATTCTAGCCGCACGAGCTTCTTTAATGAGTATGTTAAAAGCCTTCACGGAATCAATTTTAATTTTTGCAGAAGATGCAAAACCAATAGGTAAATTTTCCGGGTAATAATTTAAGGTTTCACCTTCATCCCTGATCCTATCTCCAGAAATAATTACAGTTCTCAGTCTCCTTTGACTGCGTTCGTCATGCACAACAATTTTCCATTCCCTTGGCTGGCTCTGCCCTTTGACTCCGCGCAACTCCACGATCTTATCCGCAAAATATTGTCCATACTGAGAGTTTATTCTCTTTAAAACAGTACTGGAAGAAAGGCCCAAAGGATCATCCTCCTGAGCCATAGATACAGTAACTATACTTAAAATAATTGTAATTAATAATGTGGTAAGCCTCATGTTCATTTTAGTTGTTTAATAAAAATACGTTAGGGAAAGGACAAATCTTAACACTTTTTTGATAAAAATTGCTTTTCGCTATATTGGAATCAAATCTCTATAGAAAACGCTACCACTTATTAAGGAGCTCAGGCAAACTCATAATATAGTGCAAGAAAACACTCTCAGCGGCACCATCGAGCGTGTCACATTTCATAACGAAGAAAACGGTTACTGCGTTCTCAGGGTCAAGCCTAATAAAAAAGGCAAAATTGTGACTGTCGTAGGGAATTGTGCCGCACCCAATGCCGGAGAACAGATCGCTTCCAAAGGCCAATGGATAAAAAATGAACAGTATGGGGATCAGTTCAAAGCAGAAGAAATTACTACTTCCGAACCAGGAAACCTTGCTGGCATTGAACGTTACCTTGGAAGCGGCCTCATAGATGGCATCGGACCAACTTATGCAAAGAAGCTAGTAGATAAATTTGGGCCAGAAGTCTTTAACATTATTGATAACAGGTCCAAGCAATTAGAAGAAGTCGATGGGATCGGTCCCAAAAGGCGTAAAGAAATTAAAAGCTCATGGGAAAAACAGAAAGCCGTCCGACAAATTATGGTATTTTTGCATCAGCATGGAATCAGTACTGCCCGGGCCGTTCGAATATACAAGACCTACGGGGATGAAAGTATTCACCAGTTACGCAAAAACCCATATCGTCTTTCGAATGACCTTCATGGGGTCGGTTTTAAGACGGCTGATTCAATCGCCGCCAAGCTAGGGGTCGAGCCTGACGCAGAATCAAGAATTGAAGCTGGCATAGAATACGCGCTTAAAAGTGCAACAGATAACGGCCATTGTGCATTACCCGAAAGTGAACTCATCGAATCATCTTCTGATCTCTTAGGCGTCCAAGAAACGCAAATTGAGTCTTGTCTGGAAAACCTTATCACGAAAAGAAAAGCCGAAAGAGACAATGTCACAGGTGCTTCATTAATATTTCCACCAAACCTCCTCAAAGCAGAAAAGGAAGTTACCAAAAGAATGATTAATCTCATTTCAAAGGCCTCAAGTCATCCTGATATTGAAACTGCGAAAGCGATTAATTGGTGCGAAAATAAAATTGGATATCCATTGGCTGAGGGACAAAGAAAGGCAGTCGAAGAAGCACTAGTTCAGCGCTTGCTGATAATCACCGGAGGTCCCGGAGTTGGTAAAACGACAATCCTAAAAAGCCTACTGCTCATATTATTGGCAAAAAAAGTTAAGGCAGTCCTCTGCGCTCCCACAGGTCGTGCCGCAAAAAGAATGTCAGAAAGCACCGGACTCGAAGCATCAACAATACACAGATTACTTGCGTTCCAAGGATCAAAAGGAAGTTTCGCTCACGACGAAAATAACCCATTGAGTGGTGATCTTTTTATTGTAGACGAAGCATCGATGATTGATCTACCTCTCATGGATGCTTTTCTCCGTGCACTGCCAGAGAATGCTCATCTGATTTTAGTGGGTGATGTGGATCAGCTCCCATCAGTTGGTCCGGGCAGCATCCTTTCGGATTTGATAAAATCTGAAAAAATACCTGTTGCCAGACTCACTGCAATTTTTAGGCAATCTTCCGAAAGTAGAATCATTGGAGCCGCTCATGAAATAAATGACGGTCATATTCCAATCGAATTAGCCGACAAATCCACCGTGAATCGTAATTCGGATTTTTTCTTTGTTAAGTGCGAGGATCCTGAACAAACATCGGTCCGTATTATTGAACTGGTTCGCAATCAAATTCCCCAGAGATTAGGATTCGATCCAATCGATGACATACAAGTCATTACTCCAATGCACCGGGGCAGTTTAGGCACACAAAACCTTAATAGAAATCTGCAGGATGCTATTAACCCGACTAACGAATCAACTTTTGAAATTGAGCGCTTCGGTGCACGATACCGTACGGGTGACAAGGTCATACAAATAAGAAATAATTACGAAAAAGAAACTCTGAATGGTGACATTGGTAAGATAATTGAGATATCGACTGACCCCGGCAGTGTCACAATACGTTTCAGTGGCAACCGGATCGTTTCTTATGAACCTGGAGAGCTTGATGAAATCGCGCCTGCATTCGCGATCACGGTTCACAAGTCACAGGGGAGTGAGTTCCCATGTGTCGTCATACCGGTAAGCACACAACACTTTGTTCTACTCCAGAGAAATCTGCTCTACACAGCAATTACGCGAGGCAGCCAGACTGTTGTTCTTGTCGGCCAGAAAAAAGCCGCAGCTATGGCAATAAAAAATATTGATATCCGTCAAAGGTACAGAGGCTTACTGGATCGCTTAAAGAATAAACAGATTTAACGGATCTGTGAATAGACCGTCGGGACAAGGAACGTTGAAATGATTTTGGAAACAGTATCTTTATACATTTCTTCAGATTTCATTGCTTCCCAGGCAGGAGACTTAATGAAAGAATTCCATGCTGATTTTTTCTGATCCTCATCATCGTATACTAGCATGTATGTGAGATTGGGTAAATTTTCTCCGGACAATGCCCTGCCAAAAAAGACCCCCTTCAGACCAACATCGGCAAAAATATCAAGTTCACCATCATTGAACATCTTAACCTTCAGGTAAGCCTTTAACTCATTATGGCTCTCATAGGTCCGTAACTCAAAATACCGTTTCCCTACTTTATCCTTTCCGGGACTGATTAACTCTGGAAAACCATCGAATGCAACAAATGTAGAGATCGAAATTCTACTGAATGAAGGATCGGATTTTGCGTAACTCAAGTAATCACGGGCCTGTTCAAGAAATCCCTCATTAGCAAGCGCTGAACTGGACTCAGCCAAAGCATCAAGAGAAGAACATGATTTAAGTACATATCTCCAATTCTTGTCCCCTGATTTATCACCTCTTGCCTTAAATACACCAATAGATTTCAATTCAGTTGTAGCCAGCAATGGGACTGCTGCTGCCATCATCTTATCAAAAGCCACAGCCTTCTCAGGTGAATTCAACTTGTAAGTCCGAAGCTCGTAATATTCTTTTGCATATGCAGTAAAAGAAATAGAAATGAAAGTGGTAAAAGTTATGATGAATCTTTTCATTATAATCAAGAATAGCAGAGATAAGATTCGATGTGAAGGCAGATCTCTTTGCTTAAACTCTTAATCATCTAATGTTATTTAACTACAAACCTCCGTAATTAGACTTGAAAATTCATAAGCTATGCCAATCACAAGAAATTCCATTATCTCTTGAAAAGACATGGGAATTTTTCAATATAGAAAAGAAATACTTTCCAAAAAATTTGGCTAAATTTCTTGTATGGAAAAATATATATCCTCTAAATTTTTGTTCCTAAAAGCTTTATTCAGAAGACTCCTCTAGTTGCTGAAATTTATTTACCCTACTCTTAAGAGCCTTTATATCATCAACCTTAGGGTCATCTGAGTGCTTTTCCAGGAAACTATCAATGAGACTCAATGCCACATCAAATTGAGCAAGCTCGACTTTACGCTCAATCGCGGCAACCAATGCTTCACTGCTATCATCAGCACTAAAATTAATATCATCGATGAAAACCTCTCCACTACCTCCCTCGATAGCACCGGTAACAAACCGAAAGAGTAATTTTACCGAGCGGACATTTTCTGGAATATCAAGACCCGGCACTACGATTTTTTCCCAGTCACCTATCTTGCTGCTAAATTGCTTGAATCCAGTACCCTTAACCGCTTGTTGGTCCTCATCCCACCACTCAACAAAATACTGTTGAATGTAGCCACCTGTTCCCGGTTTCATTTGCTTCACGAAAAAGGAAAGCTCGTAGTTAAGTCCGCCAATTAGTTTCCCATCTATTGTCTTAATCTTATGAGATTCGCTCGGTTTTTTCCCTTCATTTTGAAGATTAATGTACGCACTGTGAGAACCGGTGTGTGCATCGGAACCTGACCTTATCGGGGGCTGGCTATTAGTAAAAGCCCACCCAATCGCAGCATCACCTTGCCCCTCCTCAAAGCTGAAATTATCAATTATGGAACGGATTCTTGAATCTACTTTATCTGTTTTGGAGTCCTCTGCCGACTGAAGCTCAGCCAAAGAGAAACAACAAAAAAGTAAGCATGTAATTTTTATAATGTTATTATTTAAAATCATAAAATTTAATCTCAGTCGATCTGAAGACGCATGAAACGTTTCGATACACCATCCCCAATGACACCACCTAATTTTGCCTCGTATGTACGGATTGTTTCATCCTCAGCAATCATTTCAACAGACACGCTCCCTCCTGCATCAGTCCATTCTATTAGATCATCAGACACCTGAACCTTTATATTAAGACCATCAAGAAATTTAGTCACTGTGTATGTAAGAAGCAGATCACCTGATTCTCTAGAAAGTTTCGGCATTGAGAATTCCGGGTCAGCCTTTGTGGGATCCAAGACGAACACAAATTCCAACAAGTTGGATATTCCATCCTTGTCCGGATCATCATCCTTACCTGTCTGGCCCGTGAATTCTTCCCCGAAAGAAGACTCAACCCATTCCAAGTAACTCCCGGAGGGAGCTACAACCGAGGCGTTCCAGTTCTCTTTCAGACCCCATTCCAGGGAGGATACTGAATTATCAATTACGACCAGTGAAGGGCCAGCGCCGTCCGTTTCAGGATACCAATTGTCATCATATTCAAAATCAAGAATGCCGGCAGAGAGGGAGGCAATTTCAAGGCGCAAACGTTCCCCTCCATTGTCCAGCTTCCCGTTATACTCTCCGAGAACTGTGAGACCACTGCCCTGCTCAGCGACAAAGGTCGCGGTGTCCTGCACAACGAAAGCCGACTCACCGGGACCCAGTAAGGCGTCCGGAAAATCGAAACGTATTCCTTCTTCAAATCGCACTCCACCGAGGTTGATGGAAGTATCACCAATGTTCTCCAGCTTCACATATTCGCCGGCTGATCCAGGGACAGGGTTATACATTAGTTCGGTGATACGAAGATTCTGCAGGACGATGATCTCCGCACTTAGGTCTGCGCTGTTCGAATATCCAGGGGTCGGTAACTGAAACGCAGAAAACAACAGGTCTCCGTCTGTGATCCTGCCGCCGGACACGTCGTCCCCGGCATTTGCATACTGGACCCGGTCGATTTCTTCACCTGCCCTATTAAACAACCCAATCTCGTCCTGTAACTTTGAAAGAGCAAAGTTAAGATGCGCAGGCCCCTGGCCCCGATCATCATCGGCAATAAACTTCACAAAGCCTCCCGCTTCCACGAAACTGAGCTCGGCAATAGTGTGTCGACCTGGACGACTGTTCGGGTCATCACTCAGGGCCATGCCGCCGATTGATACGGGTAGTCCGTTCGGATTGTATAACTCCACGAAATCATTATCAAACCTGATCCCGTTACTGGACAGCCACTCGTTAATTTTTAACTGATCCGATGGTCCCAGGGGCAGTGGACCAGAGTTGGTAGATCCTGGGGTCGGCAACATCAATGCGAAGTTCTGATCATGCCCTGCCCTCCCTATGGATCTACTATTTAGCTGCGCTCCAAACATGACATGATCGACTAATTTTCCTCCGTTGTCAGCTGAATCGAAGAGATAAATACTCTCGCCGTCCCGGTCCAGAGCAAAGCCACTATGAAGACCAGTGGTGCCGTCGACCCTGTTCGCATGTATGACAAGGAACTCACCGGCTGGAATTACTGTGCCTGTCGGTATCATCCATCCTTCCGTGACATTTTTTCTGTCAGAAAGCACCATCCCAGAAACAAACCGAGGCGATTCACTGTCATTCCAAAGTTCAATGAAATCCGGCAATGTCCCCTCGTGATCGTAAACTCCCCCGTTTTCAGCAAGGACCTCATTAATCACGATCCGGGAAAGCTTCGAATCAACGGTCCACGTCAGTGAATGGGTTGGCATGGCCTGCCACAATCCAGCCGAATCCTTGCCCATGATCTCGACAAAGTGCGAGCCATCAGGAAGCCCGACCAGCCCAATCGGATCCGAAACAGGAACGGGATCGGACCAGGCCCCATCGTCCAGACTCCACCGATACTCACTTTCATATGAACCCTCACCTTCAATACCTGATATACCAGAAATATGAACCGTTAGAGTCGCGCTGTCATTTCGAGTCACTGTCAGGGGTTCACCTGATACGATTGCCCCGGACCGAACGTCAAATCCCATGTCTGCACCGTTAACACCCGAACCTATTGCTGGAGATCCGGCCCTGAGCGAAAAGTTCCCTGAATCGACGTCAACGAAGAGCGGGTCACCTGCCAAGTTGCCTGAACCGAGCCCATGCAGATCCTCTGGAAGAAAATTAAGGTCAGCTACGATTACTGGGTCATCTTCTCCATCTTCGACAGAAACTTGGTTCGCAAAAATTGAAGTGTTGCCAAAGAAAATATTGCCCCGCAAGGTGATCGCGTCTCCAGGAACAGTTCCATCAGTCAATGGTTCGTCGAAGCTTATCGCAGCCAAGGTCGCACCGACCACCGTATTATTCTCAAAGATCGCGTCACTGTTATTCTTCAGCAGCAACGCGTGATCGAGATCGTGGAATAAGTTACGTATTATCGTTAAGTGCGAGTTCCTGTCCGTCGAAATCGCGTTTGATGTGCCCGATCGATCTGGGTCATCTGTATGAACATTATAGAAAGAATTCCCTTCGATGTGTGCGTCGACCCCGTCAAGGTCCAGACAGTCATCTGTGCAACCCAAGAAGACATTGTTGAGTAAACAAATGATTGGGCCCGGCCGCCTGCCACCAGAAAAGCCGATAACATCGTTGTATCCCGAAGAGGTCTGGAAAAGATTGCCTATAAGGTTAAAAAAATCATCACCGTCCAAGGCCTCGCCGTGAATGACTTCCTCTCCCGAGGTCGAAGGAAACTCACAGTCGACAATGTTGACCTGGGGGTGACTGACCTCGAGAATGGTCTTTTCGGTTCCCGTCCACTTAACTTTCTCGAACCGAACCCGTGAACCAGCCACTTCAATGGACTGATCCCCTGCGTCCGATCCGTCCTGTATAAGGTAAATAACCTGATTGTCCTTGAGAGTGTTCTCAAAGTAAATTCCTTCCCAGCCTCCGTCGGTTCCTGGTTCTTGAGAAAAAGTAATCGGAGCCGCATCTGTTCCCTCTGCAAGGAGTCGTCCCTGAACGGTCATCCTCGTATCGTTAGCAAAGTAAACTGATGTCCCCGGTTCAATGCTGAGGGTAACGTCAACCGGAATAACTAAGTCTTCGGTGATCAAATACGGCCCCTCTTTCGCGATCCAGGTGGTGTCTTCGGTGATTTCAGAAACCTGAGAAGTTGCTCCGCTGTCATACCAAATACCGATCCGACTTGACTGAACAACTGCACCACTCATGTCGAGAGCCTCGACTGTGACCTGATTAATGCCCGGAGCCAGTAGCGGAACGGTTCCAATGCCGATGATCTCTGCGTCAAAACTGATGTCCCGGCTATCAGGGGCCCGCTGATGAACTTCAACAGCAATTGTGTTTGAACCATTCCTCAACGCTTCAGCGGGCACATCGAAACTCTCAAAGCCAGCGTTCGTCACTGTGATATTGGCCAGGTCCATATAACCGGCGTCCGGTTCAATGTTCGCTCGAACCAACTCGACTCCGTTGAGAAAAACCGCAACTCCGTCGTCGAAGACCAGCCTCAGGGTTAGTTTCGGAAAAGTATCAGCATCAGCAATTTCAAAGTTTTTCCTAAAATAAGTGGTAATGTGCTTGTTCTGATCATCATCCCCGAAGCTGACCTCCGTAACCTCACCGCGATCGCCGTAACCGAATTCGGCTACTCCTTGGGACCACGCAGAGTCGTCAAATTCAGGCTCGCGCCACGCGGTCCCTTGGTCTGACCCGTCATCGAGGTAATTCCAAGACGAACCGGATGAGACTAACAACTCACTGACCCCCGCCTGGTCTCCGTCCCAGGTCCCGTTCCGAACGTCAAGCGGCACGGACATACCATTCACCCTTACTTCAGTGACGGTCGTTGGGTCAATGGTCCCGTCTAAACCGGTAACGCCCGCGTCATCGGTTCTCAGGAATCCTTCAGAACTTGAGAGGCTACTGCTTACAGTAAACTCGCTTGAGATCTGCGAAAGGATGTAGGAACGGCGGGTATCCATGAAGTCAATAACGTCATCCTCAACGTCTGAGTCACCTGGAAGCCAATCAAGCGAGTTGGTAACTGCGGCATCAAATCTTGCCTTTGAAAACACCGTCTCAAGAAGATTCCTAAGGTTTGAGTAGTAGAGCCTTAAAATTGTAGGGTCATTAAAGAATCGGTCCAGCTGCGGCATCCTCTGCCCGGCAAAATTCGTTATGGCCGGGAAGATCGAATCGGTGGGACCTGTCCTGGTGTCACCGAGCCCGAAGATGGTATCAAAGTCATGTGGTATCAGCTTAAACCGCGGATCAATGACGCCCCCATAAAACTTGTAATCATCATCGGTTCCATTCCCAAGATTTGTCTCACGGCTGAGCACAATAGTCATATATGCAAACCACCGAGTCCACTGCTCCACGTCAATTACGTTAGAAACCTGCTCCAGGTAATCGTCACCGGACGCACCATTAATCGTGACCATGAACTGGTGCAGGTCCTCCCAATCATCAATCGACTCGTTCGAGTTCTTCGACCAACCGTCCGAGCGATAAGCATTCGCGTTGGCTGCACCGTCTCCAGTCGTCCGAATGTCCCACTTCACGTCAGGACGACCTTTCGAGTATACGTTCCCTCCAGAGTCAAGGGGAAAATGTTCATCAGCCCAGTCTCCGTCGATCGGTTCTAGGTGAAGGTAGGATCCGTAACGGCGTGTGTTCTGGTTATCATCCGCACGGTTCACACCATTGTATCGCAGCTGGACCGGCTTCGCTGCCGACGCTTCGATACCTGACTCGTTCGCTAAACGGGATCCTAACAACTGAAGGTAAATGAACTGGGTGTTCAGATTAATTTTCGAGACACCGTTCCACGGCCGGTCGCGGGGTATGTTAAGACGGTTGTTACGCGGATTGCGCGACCGGCTACCGGCTCCGCGAACCCGCACTCCGCACTGGTAACGGATATCGTAATCTGATCCCTGCCTCGCTATGAGAGTCGTGTTCTTCTGGGCATCACTGCCACCGTTAAAGTTCCGGAACCGAAAGTCTCCGTCCTCCTCAACCGTCATCACGAGCCGGTAAATGGGCTGATCCCCAGTGTAAACTTCGTCATCAAACTGAAACAATGCGTTCGCCTCCTGTTCGCCATCATCGTTACTGGGTCCCGGCCAAGTGCGGACCGCACTTCCATCACTCGCCTCAACGTAAAATTCAATCACGGAACCGTCCGGTTGCCCGGGAACCTGAGCGCTGAACGTTCCGTCACCTTCTTCAACGTCCCCGTTATCGCCATTGTCTCCCATCACAGTCGCGGCAAAGGGTCCCGGTTCCGTCGCTGACACTCGCCAGTAAAGGGTCCCTGAGAGTTCATCTCCGTCATTGTCTTTCAACTTGGCGCTCACCGTCACCGTTTCATCGCTCCGGGGAATCGCCGGAAAATGTTTCACATCAATAACTAGGGGGGCGGCCTCGGAAGAAGAATTTGAATTCTCTGCGCCCGGAGTGGGACTAACGCTGGCTGCCCAGTTTTGGCCGTGCTTATTTGAAAGCTCAACGTTGATTAATTCAAGGGATGAGCCACCGCCGTCAGCGAGGTTATACCACTGCCACCC